>JAHIPI010000042.1 GCA_018894435.1 Candidatus Omnitrophota bacterium
GGCCGATTTTCTGGCCATGACGAGGTCGCGTATATCATTATCTATGACGAGAATTTCGTATATAGCGGTTCTGTCTTTATATCCGGTATATTTACATTCATCACAGCCTCCGCCTTCGTAAAATTTGACTTTCGCTATGTCCTTTATATCTGCTACTCCGAGTTCTTTAAGTACCTCTATAGACGGTTTCATCTCCTTTTTGCACGCAGGACATATAATTCGAACCAGACGTTGGGCTATGAAGCATTCCACGCTCGATGCGGCAAGAAACGGCTCAATACCCATATCCACCAATCGCGTTATGCCGCCGGCGGCATCATTTGTGTGCAAAGTAGAGAAGACAAGATGGCCCGTAAGGGCTACTCTTATTGTTATCTCTGCCGTCTCGAAGTCCCTGACCTCGCCGACCATCATTATGTCGGGGTCATGCCGCAGCATACTGCGCAAACCTTGCGCAAAAGTCAACCCTATGCGGGGGTGGACCTGGATCTGAGTCACATTTTTTATCTGGTATTCTATCGGATCTTCTATCGTTATGATTTTCTTTTCTTCGGAATTAATCCTGTTAAGGCAGGCATAGAGGGTGGTCGTCTTTCCGCTTCCTGTCGGGCCCGTTACAAAAATAATACCGTGCGGTTTTTTTATCATCGCCTCCATTATCTTAAGATCTTTCGGCAAAAGTCCCAGGTCTTCCAAGCTGAATTTTAAGTTGGTACCGAGAAGCCTGATATCCACGCTTTCTCCGTAAGGAGTAGGCAAAATAGAGACTCTAAGGTCCAGCTCGTAGTTGGTAACTTTTATTCTTATGCGGCCGTCCTGCGGCAAGCGGCGTTCCGCGATATTCAGGTTGGACATGATCTTTATCCTGGATATTATCGCGGATTGAAAATGCTTTATGTCAGACGGTATGGCAGTGTCATAAAGCACGCCGTCTATTCTGAACCTTACCTTCATTTCATTTTCGTACGGCTCTATATGAATATCGGTGGCCCTGTCCTTATATGCCTGCAGAAAAAGCTGGTTGACGAATTTTATTATTGAGGCATCCTGCGCCATATCCTCTATATCCTCGGTCTTTGGCGCGTTTACGGAAAACTCCTCTCTTGCCCCCTCGCCGGCCATCATCTTTTCGAGGGTATCGGCACCTACACCGTAATATTTTCTTATGGCATCGATTATATCTCCTTCGCTTGCCAAAACCATATTGGTATCGCAGCCCAAAAGGAGTTTTACATCGTCTATGGTGTGAATATCAAGGGGGTTCGTAACGGCTATGGTAAGGATATTATCTCTGAAATCTGTGGGGATCAACTTATAATGGCTGGCAAATTTCGCCGGGACTTTTTCAATGACCTCCGGCTCTATCTCGATGCTCTTTAGCTTGACATACTCAACATCCAGCTGCTCGGCAATGACCGGGAAAAGCTTATTCTCATCAACGTAACCCTTCTTAAGAAGGATATTTCCCAGGAAGCCGCCAGTTTTTTTCTGCTCCTTTATGGCTTCATCCAGCTGCCCAACAGTTATTATCTTCTTGTTTACGAGCAACTGGCCCAATAAGAGTTCTTTTTTAAATACCATAATTAGCCCATATAGTTATTACATAGGCCAAGTGTATCATAAAATAAGCATAAAAGCAAAAAAATAATGCGGCTACCCATACTGCCTCCATAGCCGCATTATAAATCTGTCTCTATTTTCTAGCCCCTATTTTTTATTCCGGAACGCGCCACCCCATTTCATTCCCCGGCTGAGTGCACTCCCATGCAGTTGGTTCAAAATAGCCGTTGTACGCGGGGTCGACAAACACATTTCCCGCTATGGGGTCTAGTGTTATACCAAGCTCGTCACACCATATATTATGCATAGAACCGGTGGTAAAGAAGTCGTTATTCTTTATATTATTAACCCTAGCGTCCGTTAAGCCGGGGGTGCTGTCGTGATAGGTCAGATGTACGCCGTCCTGCGCGTTAGTTATGATATTGTTGTAAATTTCGGGGTTCTCCTTATGCATTCGTTCGACGATGCCATAGTTGACGTTATCAATCGTGTTGCGGTGTATCCCATTATCGCCGTCCGGATCCTCGGAGGTTCCCCAAATCGCGCCTCCGAAGGCCTGCGAGAATAGCAATATCCCTGTATCCGCACCACGGATAAGGTTGTTCTCGACATTAGGCGTTATGTTCCCCGTATTATACAGATTAAAAACCTGCACGCCCTTGCCGTATTTATCCGGTAGCGGAGGATTCGCATCTGGATCCGGATGGATCGAGCAGTTTTTTACCTCCGCACTGCAGTTGATCATGGTCACGCCGGCGTCGGCCAGAACATTTATCCCCGGAGATGGGTAGACGGCATTGACCAGGTTCACATAGTCTCCGCTTGGATATTCTATGGTGAATCTTTCGATAGACGCGCCTGCCGCCTCTTTAAACACGACGTTTCCTTTCAGGACACAGCCAGACACATCATCTCCTATGATAGGTATACCCGACTGGTTGACATCAAGGACAATGTCTTCAGTGTAGGTATCGCTCCATACATAGACCTCGTCGCCGGCTCCGCCTGCCACGGCATATACGGCGTTTTGGATAGATCCGGTGCTGTCGAATACGTGCACCCTATCCACATCTGCGAGCACGGTTACTGTCAGCGTATCAATATTATCATGGCCGGCATTGTCCGCGACCTTCAGGGCAACAACATATGTACCCGGTGTACTAAACGTGCTTTCTACCACCGGTTTACCCGCTGTACCTGGGCTGTCGACAAAAGTGATGCCGTCGTAATCAAGGTCCCATGTGTACCATGCTATCCCCCCGCCTGTCGTACCTATATCATACGAAAGTGAGCCGTCGAACCTCAGTGTAGTCCCTTCTGTGACGGTGATGGCCTCAACCATGCCGCCGGCCGGCCATATATCAGCCCTTACTACGGGCCACTCATTATCAACACCGGAAGCGAGCACATTGATCTTAATATTGACAGTCTTCGTTTTGATCCCCGTTCTGTAATTATCATCTTCTATAACCGTAAAATATAGATCATACGGGCCGCCTGCTACGCTCGGTGTCCATTCAAAAACTCCGTACAGGCCTGAAGCATCCGGCAAAAACGTCGCGCCTGAGCACGATGATATATCGGCAGTTATCGGCTTAAGCGGATCTCCGTCAGGGTCGCCGGCTATCACATAGAACCTTTGCGTCTCGCCCACATAAAAGGTCAGCGTTCCCAATTCTGTGATCACCGGCTGATTGTTGAAGCAATTGTCACGCAGTATATCAAAAGTGCAGTATGTGACGGTGTCCACCACCTGAGCCTTCTTCGTCAGGATGTCCGGGTCAGTCCCGTTATCCGCGATCCAAAAGAGGCCCCAGTGCTCCTCATTCGAGTAATCATCGGGGTGGACATCATTTGTTATATTGCTGCTGTCATAGCCCCCTAAATCCTGCGATGTTTTATTGTGTCCCGGACTCTTATCATCCTTCCACCACTCGTCCGAGTATGACATGAGCGTACCACCAATGCAGGCATTCGATGCCAGTATATCATCCGTCAAGGATTTCGACCAGTCGGAGTGTTGTATCATGTCAAGGTGCGCCACTGAGGGAAACCCGCTTGCGTCAAAGCCGGTCGTAACAATCGAGTCTATGCCGTATTCAGCTATCCATAGCGGCTTATCGCTCAACGAGACATACTCATCGAAGAAATTTGTGTAGAGATACGATTTACATATGTAATACGGATAGGTGAATGTCCTTCCCGTATAGGCATTTATGCCCCAAATGTCTATATAATTCATCGATGCGTCATCGCTCTTATAATACGAAGAGCCTGTAGTGACAATACCGGCACTGGAGACGGCAACAGGATGGTAAGTTGCTCCTTCCAGCTTATAGGCCAGCTTGGCCATTTCGTTCGCGAGATCGTACCACGCTATCAGGTTTGTCACGGCATTGGCCTCTCTTATTACGATGTCATCTATCTTCAGCGTATCGGATCCGATTGCGTTTATGCTCACGCCTATCTGGAAACCGCTCGGATCGGCAGCTGATACAGTATGCTCATGCTGCCCATAGGATTGGTCTATTGGGAAACTGCTGCCGCCGAAAGTAAAAGTAACGTCCACGTTACCGTCGTTACAGAGCTGTTTTACCTGATAAGATATAACAAACGACTTTCCGGCTATGGCGGCCACGGAATTGTGCGTCACCGTATCCGTAGCCATGGCCCCTGGCTGGATATTAAGGGCCTCTTCGCCCGCCGCGCCTCCTATGGTAACGTAAGTGCCGTTACTAATCGTCCATCTAGTGCCGATTACGAAGTTTCCATCTCCGTAAAGTTCGTCGAGATTCTCCCTGTTTGAATAGTCGATTTCATTACCAAGCACCCACATAAGGAGCTGTTCCTCATCCCTAAAATCCATCACAAACTGCCTGAACCCATTCAGTATCGCGGTCCTGTTTGCTGCACCTGCGGTAGTATAGGTGCGAAAATCCTGTTGCGAATCTACCCAGTATGCAGCACAGACCATCTTACCGTAGTAACCGGCGTAATCGAATAGGTCGGCGTTGACATCATTCCATGTCCTTATGGTGTTCACGCGCAGATCGGCAAGATTGGGCATATCTCGCTGGAGCATGGTTATTGTCGGCCCATCCCAGGTGTCCACAACAGGGTCAATTCCGACCGGGACAGGGTTATAGCCTACACCTTTTATCTTGAATTCTCTCCCATCCACAATGAGTTTTTTGTTGTCGCTATCGACCCGCACACGACCGGTGCTTTGCGGCTTCTCGAAATCGGAATAAGGAAGAACGTCAATCGTCAGGCCTGGATCCATGGTATAATTTCCACCCTTCGAATCCTTAACCTTGAACTTTATCCCGCCATGAGAATATTGCTGTGACGCGTCGGGCTTTCCTGTTACTAGGCCGGTCACCGGGTTCAGTGTAAGCCAGTACGGGGCAACTACCTTCTCATAAAACAGGATATCGCCCTCAGGATCTCTTGCGGGCAGATAGAAGGAATTTTTCCGGTCAACATAGAATGTAAGCGGCCCGAAATTATCAATCACAGGCGGGAGATTCCAACTGCTGTAATCGAAGTATATGTCGTCAATATAGATCGTAGGCGTCCCTGATATGGCGTCTGATCCGAAGTAAAAAAGCAAGGCGGTTATGTTGTTTTTGTCACTAACGCCAGTAAAATCTGCCAGCGGTATCGAAACAAGCTGCCATGTTGTAGACACCGTAATATAATCTGTTACGGGAACTGTGGCAATATTTGTATCAGAACCGTAGATATCCTCTTTAAATGCGATCTGAAAAGTCTCACCGCCCGCTGCGCCCCGAACTCTGAACTTCAGCGTGTCATACAACGCCGTATCAGTAGGTTCGCGATTATCCCATGGCGCAAAAAAGGTATGGCTGTACAAGTACGCTATATTGTCATCGCCGTTTCCTGGTATGTTATCGTCACCGTCTATGTCGCACAGCGACTCATCCCATGTTATGACATGACATCTGTTGGCCGGATTATCAGGGTCGATTGCGTCAATGGATGTGGTTATCCCCGCGCCGTTGGTACCTCCCCCGAACCCTGTTCCGTGTTCATTCGGATCTGCGTCATAGTGGCGCAGAAGGTTCTCATCGCCCAGTGCATCTTCAAAATTATCGATCATCACACCCTGAAGACGTACATTGGTAATATATATCGTGCCGGTACTAGTCGGCGTACCTAGCGAAAAGACAAGATCAATGGCCTGTATCGTATTAAGATTAACCCCTATACCCGTAGTCGCTCCCGTATATTTATTAAGCGGGATTATGACGGTCTTCCACTCGGTATTGGATATGGCTCCGCCCTCCATAAGAAAGTTGCTGGCGACGTTATAGACTCTCTTGTGGCCTGTTTCCTGCAGGCCTACCATAAAGTCTTCCCCCCCCGCAGCTCCTACAACATCAAAGACGAGGTGTGTATATTGCTTGCCGTTCCTTTTTGTGCTGGGATTAAGTCCGTCCCAAATGGCAGTAGCCCACCATTGACAAGTTGTCCACCATTCATAAGTCTCCATATCGGGCGGTTGAATAGGAAGCATATAGCCTATTTTGTGGCAAGGCGGCTTGGGCTCACCAGTGGCAAGATTTGCAGGGTAATCCGGATCGCCGTCAACGACGTCTTTATGGCTTGACACTTGGGCCCCTGTCCAGAATCCTACACTATTCATTTCGTTATACGCATCTGAAAAATCATCGAGAAGAAGGAACCTTGAGGAAATATTTGCGCAGGTGTTTGATGTAAATAGTAAAAGAGAGATGCATGCTATCAGGCTTATTTTAGCGAGCTTAAAATAGTAGTTAGTCTTCATCGTATCTTCCCCTTGTCGATCTTTTGGGATTTTGCGATTTAACTTATTAAATACATTAGATATAAGCTAAAATAGTGGGAAAAAAAACTCCTCCCTAGTCTCTACATAAGTATACCACATAATATGTGGCTGTACAAGGGAGAAAATTAAACTTTTTCCACGCCTAACATCAATACTTCCGTACCACTAGCGTTGCATTATGCCCGCCAAAACCGAGGGAATTGGATATGGCTATATTTACGTCCTTCTTGCGCGCCTTATTCGGAACATAATCTAAGTCACATTCGGGATCCGGGAACTCATAATTTATTGTAGGGCAAATAATTCCCTCTTTCATTCCTAACACAGTGGCTATCAATTCCGCTCCACCGGCAGCGCCAAGTAAGTGCCCTGTCATCGATTTTGTAGAGCTTACTGCAAGCCTATAAGCATGCTTTCCGAAGACCTTCTTAATGGCTAATGTTTCGATCTTATCATTTAACTGCGTCGAGGTCCCGTGGGCATTTATATAATCGACTTCTTCCGGTTTGACCCCGGCATCATCTATAGCGGCTTTCATGCATCTTGCCGCACCGTCGCCTTCGGGATCCGGTGCTGTTATGTGATAGGCATCCCCACTCATGCCGTATCCTATCATTTCCGCATAAATATTCGCCTTCCTGCTTCTTGCGTGTTCAAGCTCTTCCAATACCACTACGCCTGATCCTTCTCCCATTACAAAACCGTCTCTCTCCTTATCAAAAGGCCGCGAAGCGTGTTCCGGATCATCATTACGTGTCGATAAAGCCCGTAACGCGCAGAAACCGCCGAATCCCATAGCAGTAAGAGCGCCCTCCGCTCCGCCCGCCACCATCATATCGGCATCACCCCTCTGAATCAAGCGGAATGCATCTCCTATGGCATTATTGCTAGTAGCGCAGGCTGTGGCTACCGCGGAATTCGGGCCCTTCAGCCCTAAGGCAATCGAGACCATACCGGAGCCCATGTTCACTATAAGCATGGGGATTAAAAACGGCGACATCTTGGAAGCGCCCTTTTCGGGACCGCGCTGCGCATAAGCCGTTACCTGTTCTTCAATAGTATGAAGCCCGCCTATACCTGAGCCTACATACACACCTATCCTGTTTCTGTCTTCTTTGTTAAGGTCCAGCCCTGAATCTTCAACAGCCATCTTAGAAGCCGAGACAGCAAACTGCACAAACCTATCCATCCTTCTAAGTTCTTTAGGATTTATACCGTATGAGGCGGGATCAAAATTCTTTACTTCTGCACCTATGTGAGATGTAAAATAAGAAGTATCAATGCAGGTAAGTTTTGCGGCTCCGCTTTTTCCGTTAAATATGGCATCCCGGAAGTCTGCCTTTGTGTTCCCGACAGGTGATAAGATGCCTACACCAGTTATGACGACGCGTCTTGGTTTCATTATATGTTGAAAGGAGTTATATTCGCAATAGACGCTTTAATTACTGGCTTTTTGTTCAATATATTTGATAGCTTCGCCTACGGTCGCCATCTTTTCGGCATCTTCATCGGGAATCTCTATGCCAAATTCCTCTTCAAGCGCCATTACCAATTCTACCGTATCCAGAGAATCCGCTCCAAGATCATCTATAAATTTTGCCGCGTCAGTGACTTCCTCTTTCTTCACTCCTAACTGTTCAGCTATAATCGACTTCACCTTCTCGCTAACTGCCATCTCTACCTCCTTAAATGATCCCGCATTAGCGGGAGAATTTACATTACCATTCCGCCGTCTACTTTTATTACTTCGCCGGTTATATACTCGGAACTATCGCTGGCCAAAAAAAGCGCCAGCTTTGCTACATCTAAGGCCTCGCCCAGTCTGCCCAAAGGAATCAGCTTAAGCATGGTATCCTTAAGCTCCTCGGAAAGCTTTGCGGTCATATCCGTATTTATGAAACCGGGCGCTATAGCGTTAACATTTATATTGCGCGAAGCAAGCTCCTTCGCCACACTTTTGGTAAAACTTATTATGCCGCCCTTTGAAGCGGCGTAATTTGCCTGGCCGGCGTTGCCTATTATCCCTATTATGGATGCTATATTAACGATTTTGCCGCTTCTTTGTTTTATCATTATTTTGGAAACGGCCTTCGTGCAATTGAACGTCCCCTTGAGATTCACGTTCAATACCGCATCCCAATCTTCTTCTTTCATTCTGAGCAAAAGATTATCGCGGGTTATCCCCGCATTGTTGATTAGTATATCTATTTTTGAAAATTTGTCAAGCACTTTCCCGGCCATCTCAAGAACCTCGGAATAATTTGTTACGTCTACTTTTACCCCCAAGGCCTTTACGCCGAGCGACTCTATCTCTTTTACTGCCGTTTGAATAGATTCGTCGTTAATATCACATATACAGATATCGGCGCCTTCCCGAGCAAAAAGAAGCGCCATCTCTTTGCCGATCCCTCTCGCGCCGCCGGTTATTAGCCCAACTTTACCCTTTAGTACCATTTTAATGCCCCTTTAGCTTTTTATTATGTTTATCCAGAAAATCTAACACAAAGGTAACCCTTTGTCAAACAGTTTTTCTGCTACCCTGCGTTATTGGTCCTTTTCTTATTGTACGCCCTCACGAATGCCTCTACGACGTGGGGGTCAAACTGTGTGCCGGCGCGCTCTTTTATCTCCTTTACAGCCGCTTCGTTGCTTCTTCGCTTTCTATAGGGCCTATCTGAAGTAATAGCGTCAAAGGCATCTGCCACACTTATGATCCTTGCTATTATGGGTATTTCGTCTCTTTTTAATCCGTCCGGATAGCCATTGCCATTATACCATTCCTGGTGAAGCCTTACAAAACGCGATATTTCACTAAGTTCGGGTATGGGCGATATGATAGACGCCCCCACTTCGGGGTGCTTTTCTACTATATCCTTCTCCTGAATGCTCAATTTTCCTTTCTTATTAAGGATAGAATCGGGTATGCCTATCTTTCCTATATCGTGCAGAAGCGCAGCGATACGCAGCATCTCTTTAAATCTACCGTTCGCGCGGACCTCCGGCACGCTGCCCAATTCTTCGGTTATCGCCATACAATACTTTGTCACGCGTTCCGCATGGCCGTGCGTATAAGCATCGCGGGCATCTATGGCCCTGGCCAAAGCAGTGGCAGTATTTATGAATAAGGCGTGCTCTCTCTCGTATAAATGCTCTATCTCATCTACCTTCCTGCGCAAGTTATCTATGAGCCTTGCGTTTGCTATTGCCATCGCCGCGTCATTCGCTAAAGTGGCGAATAGATTCATTTCTTCGCGTAAAAAGTCCTTGCCGGAAGACTTTTTACCCAAAATCAATATGCCGAGGAGTTCGTTCTTGAAAAAGCATGGCACGCACAACTCCGCATCCAATAATTCCATTTCCTTGAGTACCAGCCTCAGCTTATTATGGAACGATGCGTCTTTTGTGAGAAGCTGGCCGCTCTCCAGTATCCATTTGAGCTCTTTGAAGTTGACGGCTCCGCTATCAGAAATAAATTTGTTCTTTCTTTCGCTAAAAAGACCGATAATAGGGCTGTTTGGGTCAAGCCGTATACATCCGACGGGCATCTTAAGGCCCTTTTCGCCCCTTGAGTCTACAAGAATATAAGAATGCCTGTCGTTATCGTAAAGGAGCACTGCCAGATGTACAAGGCTGATCTCTTCGTTTATTATCTTACTTATCATCCTTATAAGGTGCTGGGGCTTTTTGAACCTTATCATACTCCTGGAGGCGTTGAATAACGCCTCCTGATAATCCTTGCCCAGTTTTAACTCTTGATGAAGTCCGGCGTGATTTTCGGCATCCCTATCCTGGATAGGAGCAGTTGTTTTAGGGGATATTTTATCCGTGTCTTTTTTAAGGACCTTATTGAAAAAAAGATCCTCTATTTCCTTCCAGTTATTATAATCCTGGTTCGTCGCGTGCATCAACTGATGTGTCTCCCGAAATTAAAGAAATTTCTGCGCCTGCCAAGGTTCGACATCACAACCTCCATGAGGTTCGCTAAAACAAGCGGTTTCGTTATGTATGCCGTCGCGCCGAGTGATTTCGCCTCTTTCATGGCCTCAAGGTCGCTAACGCATGTAACCATCACAACCTTCAGGTTTTTATTTATGCGCCTTATTTTTTTAAGTACCTCTATGCCGCTCATATCTTTCATCCTGATATCCAGAAGGGCGATGTGCGGTTTATCTCGTTCGGCTATCAATATCGCATCGCTGCCGTTTGTAGCGGTAAATACTTCAAAATTCCTCTCCGCAAAAAACCTCATCATAAAATCGCAAACGTCCCACTCGTCGTCGACAAGCAGTATCCTGGTCATGTCACTCTCCGCTTACTGGAAAACGCAACACGAAAGAAGTGCCCGTTCCGGCTTTACTATTGACGCCCACGCCGCCTTTATTTATCTCCGTCAGTTGCTTGACTATAAAAAGCCCCAGCCCTGTTCCGTTTGGTTTTGTGGTAAAAAAAGGCGCAAATATCTTATCCAAGTCCTCTTTTTTTATACCCGAACCCGTATCTTTAATCTCAAAAACCAGTCGGGCGCCGTCACGCCATCCTCTTATCTCTATCCTGCGCGTATCCTGGAGCGCCTGCGCTGCGTTCTTTATTACATTAAAGAATATCTGTTGGATATGTTTTTTGTCGGCTCTTATGGGCGGTAAACCTAGCGGTATATCTTTTATAATTTGAATGTCGGAAAGCTTTATCTCTGCGTTCAGGAAGGTGAGTACTTCGTCAATCTCTTCAATGACATAAACCGGCTGGGGCTTTGTAACCTTTCCGGATTTTACAAAATCCGTCAGTCTCTTGGTTATGTCCGATATGCGGTCGGTCTCCTGTATGACCCTCTCCATTATGCGGATATTTTTTTCTATGATTTCTTCTTTGGATTTATCTTTATACAGCCCCTCTTTCCAGCTTAAAACAAATGCCTCGCACTGGCCCCTTGCTATGCTAAGGGGATTGGCTATTTCATGATTAATTGCCGAGGCGAGCATTTCCAGAAAGGCCATCTTCTCTTTTTGCACTACGTCAGCATGCCTTTTTGAAAATTTGCTAGGCGGGTATAACTTATTTATAAGTTCCCTTAGGGCATTTTTTATATTCGGCATCTTATGACCTAATTTGCGCTATTTTTAGTTATGTTTCTCTCCTGTTCGTCAATCCATTTGTCTATAGAAGATTTCTTAAATCTCCACGTCGCCCCTACCTTAAACCCCGGCAGGTCTCCGCGGGAAGCATGTTTATCCCGGATTTTGCAATAGCTTCTTTTCTTAACGCGCAGGTAGTGATATAATTGTCTATAATATTAGGGGTTACGACAACGCATGTAAAAATGACGGAGGCACAAAAAGATGCAGGCAATAACAAAGAATA
>JAHIPI010000043.1 GCA_018894435.1 Candidatus Omnitrophota bacterium
AAGGGGGGCGAGAAAGATAATGGCGAAGGGAACAGTAAAGTGGTTCAGTAACCAAAAAGGTTATGGTTTTATAACCACAGAAGATGGAAAAGACGTGTTTGTTCATCATACTTCCATCCTGGGAGAAGGTTATAAAAGTCTCAAAGAAGGACAGTCCGTCGAATTTGAAATAGGCCAGGGGCCTAAGGGCGAACACGCTACAAACGTAAAGCCTATGTAAGTATAGACGTGGCTAAGTGACGATATCTATCTTAAGGATATCGCGTCTTTCTCAATAGTATCGGTAGAGAAGAAGGTTACCTCTCATCCGATTTCTCACCTTTAACTTAATCTGTTTGATTCTATTGCAGGTTGAGGTCTTTTTGCTTCTATAATCCGTTTAAATAACAATACCTTGAGGCATATTCAAAAAATAAAACGGGGCACCTTTTTTTTAAGATACCCCGTTTTCTACTATAAAATTATTGGTTTATCTCCAGGGAGACCTGTCTCTTGCCCCGTCTTTCGCTATTTCAGCTTGACGTAATTGGCTAAGATCTGCCTTATAAACTTCCTTTGTCTTCTTAACGTTTTTCCTTGCATCCCATACTGCCTTCACCGCTTCCTGTTTCTCCGCCTTTCCAATGGTCCTGAGCGATTTAATTTGCGCGTCGCTAAGGCTCTTTTTGGCGGCTATATAGGCACCTCTAGCCTGATTGAATTTGGCTTTTGCCATATCAACGGCTTTATTGAGGTCTTTATCAGCGGTGTATCCTGCGGTTATCAATGTGCTTACAAAAAATAACGCCATTAAGAATATGCCGATTTTCTTCATCCTGTTCCCTCCCCTCTCTTTTAAAATAATTATACCCTACGGTCTCGCTATTTGCAAGAAATTTATAGTATATTAGCCGCAAGGGACGCGAGCGCGCTTCGTTCATTCTTGGTCAAAGTCATATGGCCAAACGCCGCCTGCCCTTTCATCCTGTCAACGCAATATGTAAGACCGTTGGAATTTGAATCCAGATATGGATTGTCTATCTGATACGGATCGCCGGTCAGCACCACTTTTGTGCCTGCGCCGGCCCTGCTGATTACAGTCTTTATCTCATGAGGCGTCATATTTTGCGCTTCATCTATTATTATAAACTGATTGGGTATACTGCGGCCCCTCATGTAGGTCAGCGCTTCCAGTTGTATTACTCCGCTCTCCATCAGGTTGTTCAGGCTCTTTTCGTTGGTCCGCCGCTGCATCTTTTTAACGTTTGCGCCGCTTAATATAAATTCCAGATTATCAAATATCGGCTCCATCCAATTTTCCAGTTTTTCCTCCTTGGTGCCGGGTAGATATCCGATATCCCGCCCCAATGGTACGACGGGCCTTGATATCAGTAATTTGGTATACGTCCTGTCATCTATCACTTTCTTCAGCCCTACCGCCAAAGCCAAAAGCGTCTTGCCGGTACCGGCCCTTCCTACGAGCGTTACCAATGTAATGTCGTTATTCAACAATATCTCCTGGGCCATTGTCTGCTCTTTGTTCCGCGGCTTTACTCCATCCAGAGATATCTGGCTGTATATAAGCGGCATAAGGGCATTTGTCTCTTTTTTATAACGCGCCAGCGCCGTCTTTTTGGCGCCGGTGGTACTCTTAAGGAATATAAACTCGTTAGGAAAGAAATCGTTCTTGCCGGCATCCGGCACTTTTCCGCTATAAAATTCTTCTACCTTTTCATTATCAACCAATATCTCCCGCCACCCCGTATATAAGCTATTAAGGTCGACTTTCTGCTTCTCAAAGTCCATGGCATTTAGCCCTATCGCATCGGCCTTAACGCGCGAATTGATATCCTTGGAGACAAATACGACCTCTTTACCTTCATGCTGAAGTATGTAAGCCGTTATAAGTATCTTGTTATCCTTTGTGTCCGGCACAAGGCCGATAAGACTGGCCTTGTCAAAGTCTATTTTGGGAGGTATTACCAACACGCCGCCTTCCTTAAGCTTAACACCGTGGCCCAGGTTTCCCCTGCCCCTAAGGTTGTCCAAGGCTCTTATGGCAAGACGCGCGTTTCTGCCTTTTTCGTCGGTGTCTTTTTTAAATTCGTCCAGCTCCTCTATTACCTCGATCGGCAGCACTACAACATTATCCTCGAAAGAAAAAAGCGCGTCAGGATTATGCAGCAATACATTTGTATCTAAAACAAATACTTTTTCCATTTATGCCCCTTCATTATTGGTGTTTTGTGTGGTTATAATCTGACAAAAATTGGCCTACCTTTTTATTGTGATACATTTCCCTGTCGGCTTCTTCTATCCAGTGCGCTTCGTTTTTCATCGAATCTTTTATCTCCGAAAGGCCGATAGTCAGCGAGATCTCCCCGTATGTTTCTTTCTTTAGCCGGCTTTGCAGGCGATGGGCAAGCGTCTCCGCCGATTTTTTGTCCGAAAATTCCATCAATACCGCAAACTCGTCGCCGCCTATCCTGAATGGCCAGTCGACAAATTTTCTCGTGCTCCGCAGCAGTATATCGCCCATTAATTCCAGGATTCTATTGCCCTCCATATGGCCGTGAGTGTCATTATATTTTTTAAAGCCGTCCAGGTCCATAAATAAAAGCGTAGATTTTATCTTCGTGCGCTTGCTCGCTATAAAAACCCATTTTATCTTTTCAGAAAAAACGCGCATATTATAGACGCCTGTAAGATGATCTGTTACAAGAAGGTTTTCAACGTCTTTATAATGTTCGTATATAAGAAACATCACGAGGGCCCCCAGGAGCAATGCTATACAGGAGGCTGTAATTTCGTTCAGGAATTGAAGAGGTGTATTCGGCCAATGCCCTGTTTCGGCGTAGTCCGAAAGCCAGGGTACGATCGCCAATATAATAATCACTATAGCAGTAAAAGAAAGGATGTGCGCGATCTTCGACATATGTGGCTCTTTTCTTTTTTTTCGTTAACCGCCGTCCATCGGAAGATATTCAAACCAGTCAAAATAAGCCGGTGATTTGCTTTTTTTACCGTTACCGGTTGCGTACATGGCGAAAAATACGCCTGTCCAGCCTCCCGCTACTTCACTTGAAAGATACCTTGTCTCGCCCTCGGCCAATACTGAATTGCCGGAATCTTTATGTAAATAAAAGAATTGATACAAATCCTTGTTCGCGGACAAACCAAGCGTTACGGCCCCTTCACCAATCTTTTCGGATGCCACAATGGCTGAAAGCCCGCCGATTCTTTTGCGTACGATGACCCGCCGCTCCTTCGCAAGCCGTGTCACGGCTATTTCGTAGTGATGGCGCTCGTTCATGAAGACGGTAAGGCCGGCTTCTTCATTTTCGTTCTCGGGAGAGAAAGAGAGACTCGCCTGCACGCGGCAGTTAAAATGCCTTTGCCTGCGCCCGATAAAAGCCGGTGAATCAAAATCGTCAAGCGTGACGGCAGAACCTGTAAGTCTGATAAATCCGGGACGTTCACTCAAAGGCCAGTCTTCCTCTTTCGGATTTCTCAAGAAATTCCAATCAATGCCAAGAGATTTGCTGTCAAAATCGTCGCGTGTTTCAATACTTTTCTGTGGATCGAGCGGCAGACAATCGGTTTCCATCTCCAAATAGACGCGGCCGTTATCGCCAACTACGGGCCACCCGTCTTTGTCCCACTTTACCGGCGCAAGGTATACTTCTCTACCTATATGATGACACGGCGGATGGCCATTAGTCCTCACTCCTAAAAATACCATCCACCATGTCCCGTTATGGGCCTCTACCAAATCTCCGTGTCCGGTACATTGTATAGGTTCGACTGAACTTCTATGAGTAAGTATGGGGTTCCGCAGGCAGCTTTCGAAGGGACCCCACGGGCTTTTACTCCTCGCGATAGTTTCCATGTGGCCGAATTCCGTGCCGCCCTCGGCTATCATAAGATAATATGTACCGTTTATCTTATAAAGATGCGGACCTTCGGGATAACTGCCGCTGGTCCCGCGCCATATCTCTTGCGTATCGATCAGCTGCTTTCCGGTCTTAATATCAATGGTGCTTTGGACAATACAGTTAACGCCCGTACTCGCGAAGTATACGGAGCCATCATCGTCGAAAAAAAGTGACGGATCGATGCCTCCCTGATCCAGCCAAACGGGTTCTGACCAGTCTCCGGCGGGATCTTTTGAATAAACAAAAAAGTTCCTCCAGCCGTTCGCGTTTGTAGTCACCATATAAAAAGTCCCGTTATGATGCCGTATGGTAGGGGCAAATATACCGCTGGAACTCCTCGCTTTTTCAAGTGGAAGCTGGCTCTTACGCGTGAGGCAATAACCTATCTGGCGCCAGTTGATAAGGTCTTTACTGTGAAATATCGGCACTCCGGGGAAATATTCGAACGAGCTTGTTACCAGATAGTAATCTTCGCCGACGCGGCAGACGCTCGGATCAGGGTAAAAGCCCGATATGACAGGATTTTTATATTTCATAATAGCGTGGTGGTTCGACGCGCTTCGCTTGCTCACCACCATCCTGAGCAAGGTCGCCTTTGGCGACCGCGTCGAAGGATGGTACCCCCACGGGGATTCGAACCCCGGTCTTCAGCCTGAGAAGCTGACGTCCTAGGCCGGGCTAGACGATAGGGGCATTTTTATTTAGAGGTATTATATATTATCTCTCCCGCATCTGCAATATAATTCAACGGCTCTATTGCTTTTTCGGGTAACTATGTTATACTATTGACAATATGATATTGATAAATTCGTTTCTTATAAAAAAGAGTATAATATCGCAGTCGGGTTTCCATCCTATATCAAGCTTCATTCACACTATTGTGCTGCCTAAATCCTCATATCCTTTAAGCGCCTTTGCGCTCAGCAATTACATGTTAGTCCAATTCTGGTATCGCGATGAAAAAGAGCATAGCATAAAAGTAACTATAGATAATCAGAATGGAACAGACGAAAAAGAGGCGACGTCTTACATCCTGCCCCCGCAGGATGAGGACGAGAAGGTGTATCAGGAAACATTTATCCTGCCAAAGATAGTCGTCTCGGAACCTCAAACAGTATGGATCTCCACTTATTGCGACGGCAATAAGGTGCAGGGCTATCCGATAGAATTTTTATATAGGTAACCTGCCGGAAGGCACGCCTTTTACTTCTTCTACCTCACAAAACAACCCAAGGCCGTCAATATCACGTCTCTTTTTCCATCTCCACCCGCACCCGAGGCAGGAATTGAGGAAATTTTTTCTGCAAAAACACTAAAAGTTTTTCTCTGACTTCGCAGCGCAAGTTCCAGGATGAAGGCGAATCCGCGGCGCTCATAAGGGCGCGCAGTTCGATCGTCCGCTCTGTTATGTTTGTGACCTGTAAGACATTAACCTTTTTGTCCCAGTAATGGCTTTCGCTGAGAATGCGGGTCAATTCATCGCGCACTTCCTGTACGGGCATTGCATAATCAACATACAGATAAATATATCCGAGTAGATCCGCGGAAATTCTTGTCCAATTTTGGAAAGGCTTTTCGATAAAGTATGAGATGGGAACAACTAAGCGCCTTAAATCCCATATGCGGACTACTACGTAGGTAAGCGTAATTTCCTCTATCCATCCCCATTCGCCTTCCACTATAACTACGTCATCGATGCGAATAGGTTGAGCAATGGCAATCTGAATACCGGCCAAAAGACTGCCCAGCGTCTTTTGCGCCGCGAAACCGATTATTATGCCGATTACCCCCGCAGAGGCCAAAAGACT
Source organism: Candidatus Omnitrophota bacterium (assembly GCA_018894435.1). Classification (NCBI taxonomy): domain Bacteria; kingdom Pseudomonadati; phylum Candidatus Omnitrophota; species Candidatus Omnitrophota bacterium. The sequence continues at coordinate 5,723 of JAHIPI010000043.1, forward strand.
CACGCCAATATGACGTATCTTGTCAAACGTCATCATCATAATAGAAACTGTCAGAATAGCGATGGCGACATTGATTATATCGCCAATAACCCGTATTTGGGTATATACCGCCCTTGCCTGGAGATTATCCCGCTCATCCATCTTATAACGGCTGAGGATAACATCGCGGACAATGTAAGTGGCCTTTATAATAAACCATCCTACGGAAGCGATAACCCACAATTGCAGAATATGGATAACATATATTTTTATATCTTCCGGAAAATGCATCATAGGCAGCATAGAAAGAAGGCAGGCGGCAGGAATTAAAGAAGAAACTGGGCCGATCAAGTACCTAAATCCAAGCAATCTCTTCCAGGAATCTGCCGGGCCCCGGAATTTCTTAATAATAAACGATAAGATAAAACGAATGATAACACCGGTAAAAGCCGCCGTAGCGATTAATATTATTGAAAAATAAATATCTTTCATGGATATCGTCTAGCTCCTTTCATTGCTGCCGCATATAACCGGGCGTATGTGGCGGATCTTGTTCGGCTGGCAGGGATGGGAAGCCCCAGGATCCCGGCACCAACAAGATTGCCCGTAATAAAAAACGCTACCGATATTATGGGGAAGGTGTTTGATTTTTTATTCAACTTTGGTTTTTTCTTCTAGGAAATTAACGGTTACGGCGTACAGCATAGGCGAAAGGTAAAAAATACGCTCTCCACAATGCGTCACTGGATTTGAATTGGTTTTTTTCGAGAAAAAAATCTACGATGGCTTCCCGAACGCGAGTAAGCTCTTTGAGGCGAGATGGGCTTGTAATGTTATCTAGAGACAAATCTATAAGTTCAAGAGCGCGTTCAACCGCCTTTTGGCTATATGCGCTATTGTGCTTTGCCTGCCAGTTCAAAGCGCGTTCTACTTCGCTTCCTATATTCGCCATTTGCTCTAAGAACGGCATATTATTCCAGCGCCCTGAGGCAAGATCTTTGTGTTGATAATTCACCTCTTAATCCTCCTGAGCGCAATTTCAACTATTTTCTTGCGTATTCCCTCGTCGTCTACCCCCCGACTCCTGTTACCCTGACGCAATAAGCTCCCTATCGACATCAACAACTGCTTTTACCATATTGCCAAATGTATCAGCGGCTATTTTTTTGAGTTCGTCGATCTTTAGAATTTCCGTTATTATTTTCATATTTTGATTATATCTCAAATAAAAACGCCTTGCAATATATTTCGTTGCAAAGCGTTATGGGGCCATCCCAAAACTAAATAGTATTCCGATTAATCCAAGAATGATGTTTTGAACAAATGTAATTACCGGACTCAAAATTCCAGTCCAAAGCAAGATAACAATTATAAAAAAACCATACGGTTCGAGTCTGGCAAGCTTATACTTGGCATCATAAGGCAGAAATTCCATAAGAACGCGGGATCCGTCCAGGGGCGGTATAGGTATCAGATTAAAAGATCCCAGTATAATGTTTATTCTTGCTGTAATGAGAAGCACCGGCGCAAAAAAATAATTTGTGCGAAAAGTGTAAAAATGCAGCAAAAATAACGCAATTGTTGCAATAAGTATATTTGTTACGCACCCCGCCAAAGAAACAGCAATAATAGCTCTACGGGAACTACCCAGGTTTCTATAGTCTACGGGCACTGGCTTTGCCCATCCAAACCCTATAAAAAAAAGAGCAAGTGTCCCCATTGGATCAAGATGAGATTTGGGGTTGAGCGATAATCTACCGGAGCGTTTCGCCGTATCATCACCAAACAGTGAGGCAACCCAACCATGCGCCATCTCGTGAGCGATAATCGAATAAAGAAGCAACGGAATTAATAGAAAAAACGCTATTGGTTCTCTAAGTAAAAGTGATAATAATCCCATATGATGTCACTTTCTAGGACGGCACCGTATTCTCTTTACGCCCCCTTCTTCACTTTTATTATATTCCAAAACAAAACCCCACGCAAGTATTTTACTCGCATAGGGTTATGTTTTACTGTTTTTTACTGCTTAAGGTATACTTATCGAATCGCTTGTTTCAACATTTAATGCCGAATCATAAATCCATCCGGACAACTCTATATTTGTAACTGTGAACGTAAATTGCGCGCCGCTCTGTGGACTTTTGACCTTGTCCGAGCTGAGTACCACAGCCCCTTCCACATTGGCTATGCCAGAGTCGGTATCCCCGGTCAATCCGCTCCATGAACCATAGACGGTCGCTCCGTTTACTGGTTGATCGTTTTCGTCATAAACAGTAATGGTTGCTTGCGCTTTCACATACGTCGTCCGCCGGACGGTGGTATATTCCAAATTCATGGATATATCCTGGATATGCATCTTCGGCTCTGAACTGTCCTCGTACCAGCGCGACTTTAATCCATTGTAGGCTGCACGTGTGGTAACAGTATCCGGATTCGTCCCGTCATCGGAAACTGCGACTACACCATACCACTCTTCGTTTGAATATTCATCCGGATGTCCGGTCATTTCGTACATATACGGGAAACCGCCGTAGTCGTGAGCGGAGTTACTGCCACCGCTTGTCTTCCACCATTCATCCGAATATGCAAATACTGTGCCTCCGGAACATACGTCACCTCTTGCGGCAATCTCATCCCATAGCGCAACATCTAATTGTTCCTGAGATGCCTCGTCGAGATAGCCATCCGCCGGATCACCGTATTTATCATTTGTATGCCAGGCGTCAACCCCGAATTCGGAGACCCAGAAAGCCTTATTGCTCCTACTGGCGAAATCGTCGAACATATCGCCGAAGGTTATGCCTTCATAGACGTTTCCGCCCCATACATCGAGATAATTCATATCCTTATCGGTTGTTAGAAAGTTGCTATCGCCGATATGGAATATGTTCATGAGTACCGCCGTCACCGGGTGGTAGGCATCTCCTTCCTCCATATAAGCGGCTTCAGCCAGTTCATTAAGAAGCGTGTAATACTCGTAGTCACATCCGGCATAGGCCGCTTCCGTCTCATTTCCGGGAGACCACATAAGAACAGCCGGATGGTTCTTATATGTGCTTACATAATTTCGAAAGTCGGTCTTTATCCAATCTCTGACGCCGGGATCGCTCAAATCGCTGTGGCCATCAATGTAGTAGTGTATATCTTCAGACCTTTTTGGACACTTCGGCGTTATTTAAGTTTGCGACTTGATACTGCTCTGGGTCATTGTTTTGGTTAATATTTCTACCTTCCAGATTATACCTCTTCCTGCGTTCAAGCGTCAATCGTTTCTTCTCAGCACGTCTTTTTAATATCTTCTCCTTTCTGCCGGCATAGACATCATTCGGCGATACGTTATCAAGCGATTCATGGGGCGTAGAATTATAGATAGGAATGGCCTCATCAACCGCTCGCCTCAGCTCCTCCGGTGAACAGTAGACCACAAGACACAGCTTATCTTTAATACGCCTGTTGAACCGCTCGATCTTGCCACGTCCTTGCGGATGATAGGGCGTGCCGAAGATATGCTTTATACCGTGAGCCGATAGATAATCGTCCATTATGACGGAGGTAAAGCCAGGACCGTTATCGGTATAAATATGCGGCATATTATTCTTGTCTACGAGATGGCCTTCACGCTTCGCGTTTTCAATAGCTATCTCCACCACATCAGCGAAGCTAAAGGCTGTCTCATCAGGCCTTACGTCATAGCCTATGATCTTGCGGGAGTAGTCATCTTCTACCGGTATAAGCTTATAATATCCCCAGCCTACTACAAAGATATTGGTGGCGTCAGACTGCCAGAGCTCATCAGGCCTTGTCATCTTATGCTTCCATTCCTTGGCCGCCGGTAGCTCCGCCATTGGCCTTGGAGCGATGAGGTTATTATCTTTCAGGATCCTATATACGGTAGATTCCGATATCGAGAAGTCTTCCTCGTCGGTAATCTTGATGGCTAGGAGTCTTGAAGATAGCTCCGGATGAAGGCGGGCTATCTCAAGGACTCGAGATACTTCTTTCTCGGCAAGCCTATTCCAGACACGCTTCGCCTGAGGCTTTGTCTTGGCAAGGCCTGGCAGACCATCCTCATCGTAAGTTCTTCGCCACTTGTAGTAGGTGGAGCGAGGAATATTCAGATCCTCAAGGACTTTAGCCCTATGTCCTTCCTTGAGCTCCACCTTTTTTATGAGATCCTCTCTCTGATACTCATCCATATATCTATGCCAGCCTTCCTTTACGCATTCAGACTTTTTTTAAGAAGCTGGTTCTCAAGGGCGGATTCGCCTATAAGTTCCTTCAATCGTGAATTCTCATCGCGTAGATGCTTTACCTCGCTTGTTGTGGCATCTCTTAGGCCATCGCCTTTTAAGCGCGCCTTGCCGGCCTCCATGAAGTTTTTAAGCCATGAATAGTATATGGCTGTTGATATATTCTCGCGCCTGCAGAGGTCTGATGTGGGCAGCTCTTTACGGAAGCCTTCCAGGACTATCCTGATCTTGTCTTCAGTGGATACACGCTTGCGGGTTTTATACTTTACTTCGCGGATTAGCTTCGCGGCAGAGCCGGGAGTAGCGGTTACTTCATCTTTTTCTAATACAAGGGTGGGTTCTTTCATTTTGGTCCTTTCTCGCGGGTTATAATGGGTACCATTATAACCCATCTTATCCACCCAGACCAATATCAAATCTACAAACCTAAAAAGAACCTATTGTGTCCACTAGTTGCTAAAGTTGCACAAATTGTATGACGCATTAGTGGTGAAGCGCCAGCCCAGCCCTTCAGTAAAGATGCCCCAGTACCTGCTCCATATAGGTTATCTAAACCGGGTTTACTGGCTAAGCCAATTGGATAAACCTCTACATCATTCCAGCCATTCGCGCAGAGATTGGCATACAGATAATCCATATTTGGCATGAATGGTTCAACAGCAATAGTATAAATTCCTTTTGACCGAGCCAAACAGGTGTAAAATCCGACATTCGCTCCAATATCAACCATGACATCTATATCTTTGAGAATATTTCTGACAAGCTCTGCTTCCATCGGTTCAAAAGTTCCTTGTGCCATGGCTATGTTTCCGGCAAATTTGAAACCCCACGGTGTCACGACTGGCTCTTCCATTACATGCAGTTGATCACGCATACTCCGATACGTGGCGGCTATACGAGGAAATCGGTCTACGAAAGGCCTCATTAATGAGCCTATCCGTTTTAATGAAAACACTTGTCATCCTTTCAGTTGTATTTTGAAAGTGCTGCCATCCAAATAAAATAAACCGCAGAAAAGAAAACACCAGCAATGACAATACCCGTAATGCCGTACCAATACGCACCGGCAAAGTTAAATATAACGCCCAATAGAGCTGTAATGATTTTTGCTGTCATAATTACACGTGTTTTCATTTGGCTCTGCAGGTTAAGCGTTATGGCTTGACCAGCTGCAAATACTCCGCCGGCAAGAAACATCCACGGCAATAGATAAGATATGGATGCGTATTCTTTAGCCGCAAAAATCCTGAATATCTGCGCGTGAAACAGAAACGCTGCCAAAAAGGTAATGAATGTCGCCCCCAAAGTAAAACCGGTTAGACGCCAACTTAGGCTATTTACATTAGTGTTTCGTCGGTTATCGTTTGCGCTACCGGCCTGCTGATAAAAAATGGGGGTTAAAAACTGCATTGCCATTCCGGCGGCCATTGATATCGGGTAATACCCCAACTGAAAAAGCACGCCATACAGACCCACATTTTGCGTAGTAGAGAAAAAATTCAGTGCCCAGCGATCGGAAGATAGCTGGATCCAGGTAAAAATTCCCCATGTGGCAAACGGCCACGAGTACTTCCATATCTCGGCCGACCAATTTCTTTCTTTATCTGCTACGGATATATATTTGGGAACGACTTTGCGAAAAAATACATACTGAGAACAAAGCAGCAGCATAGCTGCCATGGCATAGCCAACCATCGCCATAGTACTAGTGGCACCCAAAAAAATCATCAAACCTGCGGCGACTAGAAACCGCACCCAGGGATCTATTCCCTGATGAAGTGCAACGATAGACCGTTGACGTGCAGCGTTCTGGACACCGCTAAGAATCGAGTTGTAGCCGCTAAGGATAGCAAAAATAAGAGCTACGGTTGTAATAGCGATCCATTCCGTTCGCCCAGCAATCAGTAGGCCGGCGGCCATAAGCAGGAGTATGAGAATAACAACCCCAGTTGCCGATAATACCAGTCGGAGTACCGCATTCAAATAGCCGTCAAAATCTCTCTTTTCCACTGCCGGCGCATAGAAGCGGGTTACACCGTTGCCCAGCGGTCCGAACACGGCCTGATTAATTAGTGTGGCTACGGTCATACCCAGGACTAGTTCACCATACGCCGTAGGATCCAGCAGGCCTGTCAATATCCGCACGCCGATTAGGGAGCCGATCACTGCTGTTGCTTGGCCAAAGACAACCCATAAACCTTCTTTTGAGAGCCGGTGCAAGCGTTCGGAACGGAGAAAGGATTTCATTGCGGCAAAATCTTCATCGGCAACTGCGCCTGTTTAATATACCATTCGATGGCCTTCTTAAGGCCGTTTTTAAATTTTGTCTTAGCTTTAAATCCGAATTCTCTGTGCGCTTTTGTAATATCCAGGCATCTTTTAGGCTGGCCGTCAGGCTTAGTCTTATCCCAGATAATTCTACCTTTGAAACCGGTAAGCTTGGCGATAAGCTTAGCTAAATTTTTTATGGATATTTCAAAACCGGCGCCGATATTGACAGGTTCGGACTTATTATATTTTTCGGTAGCTAAAATGATGGCCTCTGCTGCATCCTCAACATAAAGGAATTCCCGCGTAGCCCTGCCTGTGCCCCATACGGTTATATGGCTATCTCCGCTGTTCTTCGCGTCCATGCATTTTTTAATCAACGCCGGGATAACATGAGATGAACCGGGATCAAAATTATCTCCCGGGCCATATAGATTAACCGGCATTAAAAAAATAGAATTAAAACCATATTGCTCGCGATATGCCTGAGACTGGACTGAAAGCATTTTTTTGGCTAAGCCGTAAGGAGCATTGGTTTCTTCAGGATAGCCGTTCCAAAGGTTTTCTTCTTTAAAGGGAACAGGCGTAAATTTCGGATAGCAGCAAATAGTTCCCAAGGCAATAAATTTTTCTATGTTTCTCTGTCGGCCGATTTCCATCATCTGCGCACCCATCATCAGATTATCATAGAAAAATTTACCGGAATTTTCCATATTAGCGCCGATACCGCCGACTTTTGCCGCTAAATGTATAACAATATCAGGGTTAGCGTCTTTATAAACACTTTTAACCGACTCCATTTGAACCAGGTCATACTCTTTACTGGTTGGAATAAAAATATTTCTACAGCCGCGTTCCCGAAGCTTCTTTACCACAAAAGATCCCAGAAAACCATTACCGCCGGTTACAAGAATACGTTTTCTTTTCAGGTTAATCATGGTTTTATCATACCGATTTAGATATTCTTAGGTCTTCGTCTACCATCATTTTGACAAGTTTATTGAACTCGACTTTTGGCTTCCAGCCTAAAATTCTCTTGGCCTTATTATAATCGCCGCATAGGATATTGACTTCGGCCGGACGGAACAGGTTATTATCCCGTGTTATGTATTTTTCCCAATCTAAGCCGACATAACTAAAAGCTGCTTCCACGAATTGTTTGACTGAATATGTTTTGCCGGTCGCAATAACATAATCATCCGGCGCATCTTGCTGAAGCATCATCCACATAGCTTCAACATAATCGCCCGCGAACCCCCAGTCTCTTTTTGCATCCAGATTGCCCAGCTGTATCTCTTTTGCAAGCCCCAATTTAATTTTTGCGACGCCATTCGTAATTTTTCTGGTTACGAATTCAAACCCGCGCCGGGGCGACTCGTGGTTAAAAAGGATACCGTTACAGGCGAATAAACCGTAGGCCTCTCTGTAATTTCTGGTTAAGTCAAAACCGGCAACTTTGGAAATGCCGTACGGAGAACGCGGATGGAACCTTGTTTTCTCATTCTGCGGCACCTCCTGAGCAGAACCGAACATCTCGCTTGAGCCGGCAAAATAAAACTTGCAACCTGATGTTTTATTCTTAATCGCGGATAATACAAAATGAGTGCCGTTGATATTGGTGTTAATAGTTGAGAACTCATCTTCGAAAGAATAACTTACGAAACTTTGAGCGGCCAAATGATAAACTTCATCCGGACGCACTTTATCCACAACGTTGAATATGCTCGCATAACTTTCCAGAGATGCAGGGTGCAAAATAAGCCTGTCCTTAATATGCTTTATTCGCCAAAATCTATGCTCCGGATCTTCCAGCGCAACGCGGCGTATTATGCCGTGCACCTCGTACCCCTTGGAAAGCAAAAATTCCGCTAAATAGGACCCGTCTTGGCCTGTAATACCGGTTATGATGGCTTTTTTCATAAATTTACCTTAGGTTGGCCTTGTTTTTTCTAAAAACTCCGTGAAAAATGCTGAAAGCGTACCGGCCATTAGACCCAATATGCCCGCTAAAACAATATTTTTCTTTTTGTTTGGGCCCGTTGCCTTTAGTGAAGCCCGTGGCTTCTGAATTAACTTGATACCGTGGATATTTTCTTTATTTCTTTTCAGCCGTTCGATTTCTATGCCGAATTCGGTAATTTCATTTTGACGACTTTTGATACCATTTGCTGTGTCGTTTTTTCTAATCTTGATATCCGCTAATTGATTATTAAGCCGATCGAAGCAGCTGATATTCTGCTGTATGACATCTAAGTATAGTAGAGTTCCGGGGTCATCCGCTTGAACTTTCTTTTCGAGCAATATATCTCTTTTGGCGAGCAGTTGTTCAGTATTAATCTTGATACTCATAATTTCGCTAATCACTTCTTTTGCTCGAATTTCGAATATTTTAAAATTCTCTTCGTTCAGTTTTATCGAATCGTTTTTTTTCTTGATCTGGTTAGAAATAAGAGTTATTCGATTATCTATGTCGCCCTTTCTTGTTTCTGTACTATCTTTATAAAAATCGGCCATTTCATTAAAAAACTGATTTAAAATCTTTGTACCCAGTTCTTTCTTGTCCTCCGGTTCGTCAATGTTAAGTTTTAACAATGTTAAATCCCGGGGCTGGGAAACTTTTAATCCAATTCCGGCTTTTTGCGAATCCAATTTTAATACATTGACTACGTTCAAGTTAAAAACACCGTCTTCGATTTTTGCCTTGATGATATCCGGCCGCACTACAAATATGGGGGTACCGGAATCATCGACTCCTATAGTGGGCAGTTCGACAACCATCGAGACCTCATAGACTTTTGGCGTGCTGAAACTTATTATTGCGGTAACGATTACAGACATAAAAAAACGGCAAGAATCAATTTCTTCCGTTTTATTATCACATCCAGGTATTCACGCAAATTCATTTCCTGTTCCAATTCCGGATCTTGGCTCACCATATCATTTCTCTCCTCTTCCTTGAGAACATTAAGAAGTTATCTCGCCGCATTGAAAGGATGTTATTATACCATTAACGTACCGTATGGGCAACTGATTTTCGTTTTGGGGTTACCCCCAAATATAAAAGGCATTTTTCAGGCCTGAACCACGAAAAATGCCTTTTATATTTACTAACGTTATTTTTAATCGT
>JAHIPI010000044.1 GCA_018894435.1 Candidatus Omnitrophota bacterium
TCCCAAGAAATACTTCGACTCTCTTGGGCTTATATCACTACTGGATGAGTTGCGAAGGATTCAATTAACTACACGAACCGCCGTATACGGAACCGTACGTACGGTGGTGTGAGAGGACGGCAAGGGAAAACCTTGCCTCCTACTCGATGATTACTCGACGACAAAATGGCGTATATCGGAGCAACTTAAGCGATCCTGCCGCCATTATAGCTTCCAGCCAAATAGCCTGCGTAGGCTCGCGATCCTGCCAAAATCTCCGTATCATACCTCTCAACCTCTCTAGTTAATACAATCGCTAGTTAACAGTTTATTGCGCTATTTCTGCCATTATTGGGCAATAATGGCATTGCCAAAAAGTGTGTTAACTAGGAATTTGCGATTAACTGACAATCTAATAAGTAAATAATCCTCCCCGAGAAAAGACACAGTAGTAACGCCTATAAAAAACCCTTAAACAAACGACCGTTTTTTTGTCCGTCAATCTTCTTGCCTAACTATAAATTGTCTGGTAGAATAACCGCTAGTAAGGCGATAAAAGGATGCTTAAGATGAAAGAGACGATATTAATCGTTGAAGACGAAAAAGATATAGTTAAAATGCTTGAGTATAATCTCAAGAAGGAAGGCTTTAAGACGATGTCGGTGCGTAATGGCGAAGACGCTGTTGCGGTCGCGACAAAAGAGGGAACAGACATTATTATACTCGACCTAATGCTTCCAGATATGGATGGCTTAGAAGTTTGCAAGGCGATAAAAGGCGAGACCAAGACATCGTCAATTCCTATCATTATGCTTACAGCGAAAAGCCAGGAATCAGATAAAATTGTAGGCCTGGAATTAGGGGCGGATGATTATATGACTAAGCCGTTCAGCCCCAAAGAACTCATTGCGCGTATAAAAGCAGTATTACGTCGCACCAAAGAAAAAGACAAACTCCCAGAGCTACTAAAAGTAGGCGACTTAACAATCGACTTAGCAAAAATTGCGGTGAATGTTAAGGGTAAGCCTATACAGCTTACCGCAAAGGAATTCGAACTTCTTAAGACATTAATAAAGGCGAAGGGACGGGTATTGTCGCGAGATTATCTCTTAGATACGGTATGGGGAATGGATCACGCAATTGAAATCGAGACTCGCACTGTGGATGTGCATATTAGGACCCTTCGTAAGAAATTAAAAAGTGCGGCGAAGTATATTGTAACTGTGAAAAGCTACGGATACAGGTTTGAAGAGGAGGAATAAGACTTGGGCTTTAAGGCTAAGCTGATCCTTTCCTATCTTATCATAATCTTGGTTTCCTTCGGATTCATAGCCTTTTTTTTAGACAAAAATTTAGAAGAAAATTCCCTTCATAATATTCAGACTTCTCTCGTAACTCAGGCCCAGCTGATTGAAACACAAATCCCCCCTGGAAGTATAAAAAACGAAGACATTGCTTCTCTCGAAGCCCTTGTAAAAAATTTATCCGCAAAAACAAAATGCCGTATTACTATTATTAATATCCGCGGGAAGGTATTGGCGGATTCCGAACAATCCCTCCAAGAAATTCCTGCAATGGAAAACCATCTATATCGTCCCGAAGTAAAAATAGCTTTAAGTGGTACTATCGGCATAGATACCCGTTATTCCTCGACTCTTGGAATAGACATGCTTTATGTTGCCTTACCTCTCAAAGAGGGAGCCGAAATTTTGGGGACTATTAGATTAGCACTTCCGCTTTTAAGCGTTGAAAAGACGCTGTCATCTATAAGAAAAATAGTTATTCTCGGATTATTATTTGCGGTTTTTCTTGCATTTATCTTAGGTACGTTGTTGGCGGCCGGGACTATCAAGCCCATTAATAGAATGATTCAGATTTCCCGCAAATACTCGGAAGGTGATTTTAGCCGCAGGATAATTCAGAGCTCAAAAGATGAAATGGGACAACTTGCCAACACTTTGAACAAGATGGCTCAGGATATCGAAGATAAGATCAAAGAGATTAAAGCCCAAAACCAGAAGCTTGCCGCGATTTTTAACAGCATGATAGAGGGCATCATTGTTGTTGATAAAAGTTCACACATAATTTCTATTAATCCGACAATTGAAAAGATATTCGGCGTATCGAAAGAAGAAGTGCTAGGCAATATCTTTTTGGAATCCATACGTAATAATGACATTTCCGAAGTCATAAATAGCGTTCTTAAGGAAAGTGAATCTATATCAAAAGAAATAAATCTTCTTTTGCCTGTACGTAAGACGTTTGAGGTTAGCGCTGCACCTATTTTTGACAATGACACGGTAAACGGATGCCTGGTAGTTATTCATGATATAACTGAGATACGGCGCTTGGAAACTATACGCAGCGATTTTGTAGCTAATGTTTCTCATGAATTAAAAACACCGCTTACTTCCATAAAAGGCTTTATAGAAACGCTTCTTGAGGGAGCCTTGGACGATAAGGAAAATAACCGCTCATTCCTTAAAATAATCCAGGATCATGCCGAGAGACTCGATAAACTAGTCAATGATCTTTTATCTTTAGCACATCTTGAGTCAAAAGAGATAGCTCTTGAAAAAAAGAGTTTTGATTTGCGAAAGCAGGTTGATGAGATAATCGCAAGCTTTAAAACTCAATTAAAGAAAAAGGATATGGAATTAAAGAACGATCTGCCATCAGGATTCATGATAACAGCCGACAAAGACAAAGTAGAGCAGGTATTTACGAATCTCATTGATAACGCTATAAAATTTAACAAAGAAAAAGGATTGATCAAGATCTACGGCCAAACAGTAAATGGCCGAGTAAAAATTACCGTAGAAGATTCAGGAATCGGCATCCCCGGAAAAGATGTCCCTCGCATTTTTGAACGATTCTACCGAGTGGATAAAGCGCGTTCACGCGAACTAGGCGGGACTGGCCTCGGGCTTTCTATCGTCAAACATATTGTTGAGCTGCATAATGGTACCGTTGGCGTGGAGAGTGTCGAAGGACTCGGTTCCAATTTCTGGCTTATCTTACCCAAAGCGTAGTTCTCAAGCCTCATCCCACGTAATATATCAATTTACCTACATTTTACTTTCACCTCATTCTCTCTTTACATGCATATTGTACACTTCTTGTGTAAGAAAAACCGAAAAGTGCATTCTAACAAAGAGAAAAGGAGGATGAATAGATGGAAAGAGGATCGCTTGTTGGTGTTTTAGCAGGGCTCATGCTCATGTCGTTTATGACACAAACGGTATGGGCAGGAGAAGTAGACATTTTAGTTCAAAAACTTGTAGAAAAAGATATCTTTACTGAAGACGAGGCAAAAGAGATAGTAGCGGAGATAAAAGAAGAAGTCAAAAAGGAAGAATTGGCTAAAGCCGCTTCTCCTTCTCCAGCGCAACCGGTCACGATTGCTCAGTCAACAGTACCGCAATGGGTTCAGAATTCAAAATTTAAGGGTGATTTCAGATTGCGCTATCAGGGCGAGCATAGAGATATAGATAAATCCGGCGACGGGGAAAGGCTTGTAAGAAACAGGATGAGATTTCGGCTCAGGGCCGGCCTCGAGGCAAAAGTTTTGGACAGGATGAAGGTGGCTTTTGGGCTCGCAAGCGGAAGCGACGCGGATCCGCGTTCCACCAACCAGACATTTCAAGATTCGTTCGCCAAAAAACCTGTCTGGATAGATTATGCGTATGCTCAGTGGACGCCTATGGATAAATTGGTTCTCACGGGCGGCCGTATGAAGAATCCGTTCTGGACTTCTTCGGATAACCTTTGGGACGGTGATATAAATCCGGAGGGAGGAGCGATTCAGGTAAATTACAAGCCGGCTTCTAACATGAATCTGTTTTTGAATACTGCCGGCCTTATAGTTGATGAACTTGGTGTGGACGTGGATGATCCTTGGATGGTGGGGATTCAGCCTGGCTTTGATTGGTACTTTATACCCGATAAAGCCGATGCGAAAGTCGCTTTTACTTATTATAACCTGTTTAACGAAACAGGTAAAATTCCCGACTGGTCTGCCGGTACTAATACCCGGAGGGCTGGAGGGGACGGAATAAGATATGATTTCAGGCCAATGGTACTTGATGGAGCGCTTAGCTTCAAAGAGCCTTTCTCCGGCATTGTCTATCTCGGAGATTACGTTCATTATGCCAGTATATTTGCCAACGGAGTTGTCAATCCGCCGGCTGAAGAGAAGCTAGGCGGGCTTATCGGTTGCGAATTCGGCGATCAGAAGATAGCGAAACTAGGTCAGTGGAAGCTTTCTGCCAGGTATGAATACCTAGCGAAAGACGCATGGCCGGATTGGCTGCCTGATTCAGATACTTATTATGGCGGCACAAACGTAAAAGGTCCGAGGGTGCGGTTTGAATTGGGCCTTATGAACAACGTATGGTTCACGGCTACCTACTTTAATACGAAGTATATTGTAGGTCCGGCCAGACCGCAAAACCTTTGGCAATGTGATGTAAATTGGAAATTCTGATACTTCGACGAGCTCAGTATCACCCTGAGCAGAGTCGAAGGGTGATTTTACATAGATTTTACATTGGCATAACATGGATATAATATAACCAGAGTATAGTTTATAACAAAAGAAGGGGGAAAGTATGCTTAAAAAGATGTGGTTGATTTTGATAACGCTTGCATTCTCAACTTCCGCGTTTGCCGCGTCCGGTAAGAATTCTATTCAAATCAAAGGCTCCGATACAATGGTAAACCTGGGACAAGCGTGGGCTGAGAAGTACATGGAGAAAAATCCAGGCGATTTCGTTGCTATTACAGGCGGTGGTTCCGGAACCGGCTTTTCCAGTTTGATCAGCAATACGTGCGATATTGCGATGACCTCAAGAAATATAAAAGAAAAAGAAATCGCTCTCGCCAATCAGAAGGGAATAAACCCCAATGAAATAAAAGTAGCCTTGGACGGCCTCGCGGTAGTAGTAAACTCCGCTAATTCAGTAGGCAAGCTTACTATCGATCAGTTAGCAGGAATTTTTACCGGAAGGATATCTAATTGGAAAGAAGTAGGCGGTAAAGATGAAAAGATCGTGATACTTTCGCGTGAGGTCAATTCCGGTACCCACGTTTATTTTAAAGAGCATGTTTTGCGAAAATTAGACCCGAACAGCAAAGAAGAATTTGCGCCTAGCGCATTAATGCTTTCTTCGTCCCAGGCTATTGCCGATGAAGTAGCCGGTAATTCTGCCGCAATAGGATATTATGGAATGGGATATATTTCGCCAAAACAGAAACCGGTTGCCGTAGCAAAAGACGAAAAATCAGAGTATGTTACTCCGACAATCGAAAATGTTATAAATGGCACATATCCTATATCAAGGCCGCTCTTTTTATACACCAATGGTGTGCCGGCAGGGTTAGTAAAGAAGTTTGTAGACTTTATACTTTCAAAGGAGGGTCAGGATATTGTCTTGGCTACGGATTTCGTTCCCATAAACAAATAAGGTAACCTTTGCGAAAATTTAGAGAATTTATTATAGAAAAACTAATACTCATCTGCGGCATAGCTTCGATATTGTTTGTCGCGCTGATATTTCTATTTTTACTTAGGGAAGGGCTCGCAGTCTTTAAAATTGTGGGCCCTTTTAAGTTCCTCTTTGGTAAAAGCTGGTACCCTATCTCAGAGCCTCCTCAACTCGGCATACTGCCTTTAATTCTCGGATCCTTGTTGGTCACTTTAGGCGCGGCGATTATTTCTATTCCAATAGGAGTAGGATGCGCAATTTATATTGCCGAAGTTGCTCCGGTAAAGATTAAAGAAGTCCTTAAGGCTGGAATAGAGCTCCTGGCAGCCATACCAAGCGTTGTTTTGGGATTTATAGGCATGGTAACTCTTGTGCCGCTGGTAAAAAATCTATTCCATCTTCCTACCGGTTTAACCGCATTATCCGGTTCGATCATGCTGGCATTTATGGCTATACCTACAATCGTTTCTATCGCCGAAGACGCGCTCTATTCAGTGCCAAAAAATTATAAAGAAGGCGCTTTCGCGCTTGGGGCCACACACTGGCAGACGATATGGCGGGTCATGCTTCCGGCCGCGTCAAGCGGCATAGTCGCGGCAGTCATGCTTGGAATAGGCAGGGTGATAGGTGAGACTATGGCTGTAATGATGATTACCGGTAACGCCGCTGTTATTCCGCATAGTATTTTAGCGCCGGTCAGGACCTTAACAGCCACCATAGCAGCCGAAATGGGTGAAGCGGTAGTAGGCAGTGAACATTATTTTGCGTTGTTTGCTATAGGTATAGTTTTGTTTATCATAAGTTTTATGGTAAACGTGACAGCGGACATATTTTTACATAAAAGGCAAGGATGAGAAACCCGCACAGAACGCAAAGCATAGCTTTTTTCTTTTTATTCCTCGCCACTCTTTTAATAGTGGTTCCGGTAGGCCTTATCATTGTGGTTATCATCCAAAAAGGTCTGCCGGCTATAAACTGGCAGTTTCTCACTGATATTCCACGGCAAGGGATGCGCGCCGGTGGCATATTCCCCGCCATAGTAGGTACTATATATTTAGTGATAGGCGCTATTATATTCGCGCTACCCATCGGCCTTCTCGCGGCGATATATCTGAGCGAGTATTCAAAAGAGAACATACTAACCCGCCTTATAAGGCTCGCTATTATCAATCTGGCGGGTGTACCGTCGGTAGTTTATGGCTTATTTGGGCTTGCGCTTTTCGTGGTATTCTTTAAATTTGGAGCATCAATCCTTTCAGGTTCACTTACTTTGGGAATCATGATTCTGCCCATAATTGTTACGACATCACGCGAGGCATTAGAAAGCATCCCATATTCTTTTCGTGAAGTAAGCCTTTCTTTAGGCGCAAGCAAATGGCAGACGATAAGACATATTGTTTTGCCGAATGCTATACCGGGTATTTTAACCGGCACTATTTTAGGTTTGGGCAGAGCGGCCGGCGAAACAGCTCCGATTCTTTTTACCGTAGCGGCTTTTTATCTGCCGCAATTACCAAGCTCGATATTTGATCAGGCAATGGCGCTTCCGTATCATCTTTATGTCATTTCAACTCAAGTGCCTAACGTTGATGAGAAGATAAGGTATGGGACGGCTTTTGTGTTGTTAGCGCTAGTTTTATTTATGAACTTAGTTGCGATAATCATACGTTACAAGTTCAGGAAGAAAAAGAAATGGTAAAATTCGAGATACACGATTTAAATATCTGGTTTGGCTCCGTACACGCCATAAAACAGGTGAACATGGAGATACAATCTAATGAGATCCTGAGCATCATAGGGCCTTCAAATAGCGGTAAGACAACTTTTTTAAGGACACTCAACCGTTTGAGTGATCTCAATGCAAGTTATAAAATGACGGGAGCGGTGGAACTTGAAAGAAAGGATGTTCGAGGTATTGATGTAGAAGAATTGCGCCGTAAAGTAGGTATGGTCTTTGCTTTACCTTTACCGCTTCCTTTGTCTATATTTGATAATGTGGCCTATGGTATAAGAATGTACGGCGTAAGAAAAAAGAAGCAATTAGAAGAAAATGTAGAAGAGGCGTTACAGCAGGCATATCTATGGGAAGAAGTGAAAGATAGGCTGGATGAGTCTGCATTCAAACTATCCGGCGGCCAGCAGCAGCGCTTGTGTATTGCGAGGACACTCGCGGTTCGACCCGAAGTGATCTTATTTGATGAACCGTGTTCAGGCCTTGATCCTATTTCTACCGCTAAGGTAGAAGATGCTATGCTTAAATTAAAGGAACGCTATACCATTGTTTTAGTAACCAATAATGTAAAGCAGGCAGCAAGGGTGGGGGATAGGACAGCTTTCTTTTTAAGCGGTGAACTCGTAGAATTAGATAAAACAGACAAAATTTTTACAGCGCCCCTAGATAAGCGTACGAACGACTACATAACAGGGAAATTCGGATAATGTCAAAAATAGTGACTAAAAACTTAAATTTGTGGTACGTAAATTTTCATGCGCTAAAGGATGTCAATGCATCTTTTGACGAGAAAAAGATCACTGCCATAATAGGACCTTCGGGGTGCGGTAAGTCTACCTTGCTTCGGGTATTTAATCGCATGAACGATCTGATAGAAGGCGTTCGCACATCCGGTGAAGTATTGGTTGATAATGCCAACATACTCGAATCGAATACGGATCTAGTCACTCTTCGTAAAAAAGTAGGAATGGTTTTTCAGCGGCCTAATCCGTTCCCGCTTTCTATTTACGAAAATATAGTCTTCGGCGAAAAAGTCCATGCGGATAATATAAAAAGAGACAGGTTGGATGAAATTGTAGAAAAGAGCTTAAAAGACGTTTTGTTATGGGATGAATTAAAAGACAAACTTGATAGGCCGGCGTTGACTTTGTCGCTTGAACAGAGGCAAAGATTATGTATCGCAAGGCTTATTGCTGTTAAACCAGATGTATTATTAATGGACGAACCCTGCTCTACCCTTGACCCGCAGGCAACTGCACGGATTGAAGAATTAATGCGTGAATTGAAGAATAATTATACTATAATAATAGTGACGCATAACATGCAGCAGGCAGCGAGGGTGTCCGATGATACTGGCTTCATGTTGCTTGGCGAATTGGTCGAGTTCGGAGTGACTAAAGATATATTTACCGCGCCTAAAGATAAGCGCACAGAAGATTATATTACAGGAAGATACGGATAAAAAGGAGAAGACCATGGAACGACATTTTGATCAGGAACTGAAAGAGCTGAACAAAGATATTTTAAAAATGAGCGCTCTTGCAGAAGAGGCTATCTATAAATCCATTGAAGCGTTAAAAAATCGGGATAGAGAGATGGCTAAGAGTATCATAGAAAATGATTCCAATATCGACAAATTAGAATTAGCTGTAGATGGAAAGTGCATTGATTTGATAGCACGCCATCAACCTATGGCTAAAGATCTTCGTTTTATCACAACGGGCATGAAGATAAATGCAGAGCTAGAAAGAATAGCGGATATTGCGGTAGATATAGCTCAGCGAACGCTTGAGATAGTAGATAAGCCTTTTTTGAAGCCGTTAATTGACATACCTAAGCTTGCGGCTGTTGCGCAAAATATGGTGAAGATGT
This sequence comes from Candidatus Omnitrophota bacterium, assembly GCA_018894435.1. Lineage (NCBI taxonomy): Bacteria > Pseudomonadati > Candidatus Omnitrophota > Candidatus Omnitrophota bacterium. The sequence goes on from JAHIPI010000044.1 coordinate 9,070, forward strand.
CCATAGATGCATTTGTGAAGGGGGATATCGCTTTAGCGAAAAAAGTAATGTTATCTGATTCCGAAGCCGATCAGCTTCGCAATTTAATACAAAAAGAACTGATCGAAGATTATATGGTCAAAGATGGCACTACCGCACCGAGGGCGGTTCAGTTATTATTGATAGCTCGTTTCTTGGAGCGCATATGCGATCACACTACAAATATCGCAGAAGACGTGATCTACATGGTTCAAGCAGAAGTTGTAAGGCATCATCCCGAGAAATTAAAGAATGGAAAATAAAATGTCCAAAAAACCTTATTATGTTTTTCATTGTAAACTGGCAATCAAAACGAATGTCCTAAATTGAGGTATATGTTGGGCGTGCAAACAAACGAACGATTATTTACCATCATGGGTGATATCGCTTTCCACCACAAGTAGTGCTCGACCTTTAACTAAGAATTTGATGTGAAGGATAAGTGGGAATTGGTAAGCTTTTGCCATAGTGTTCGTTGTTTTTCCCAATCAAACTCACTGGTTATCTCGCGTGTTTTATATTCAGGCAGGTTAATTATCCTTTTATCGGTTGATAAAAGGATTTCTTTTGTGCGCCCGGCAGGGCGCACTTACTTGAAGGTGAAAGTCCTTTACAGGCCTGATAGGAGGAACTGTTAGCCGGA
>JAHIPI010000045.1 GCA_018894435.1 Candidatus Omnitrophota bacterium
AGATGGCAAATATTTAAACATTAAAAAGGAGGTCAATCCCGTGATGCTTCCAAAAATAAAACCCCGCATATTTCCAAAACCGGAAGTCTTCGGCTCAATGAGCATGATAAAAATGAAAAAAAAGCTTACGAGCGAGATGGGATTAATCTGCTGCGCCATTAATGGAATTGAAAAAAATAGTAAAAATCCTAAAACATGCGGGATTTTTTTCATGGAATAAACAATATATAAGCCAGCTACTATTATTACGAATATGTTGGATTCTATGCCCCAGGTAAAGGGAATCCTGAAAAGAGTAGCTAAGAACAGGGCAAAATTGGCTGGATTAAAAATATGCTTCCCCTTAAACCTGAAAAGATTTTTTGACACAATAGCTAAGATTGTAAAAACTGCTAATACGAGCCACGGCTCCGTATAATTTATGATGCCTGAAACAATAAATCCTGAAATGATCGCGCTCTTGGGAAATACCCTCTGGTGAAAAAAGAAATGCTTAATTAATACATCGCATCCGGCCGCAAGAAAAACGCCGCTGAATATCCAAAAGATAAACCGAATATCCGACTGTGTTGCTTTTATTAAAAAAAGTACACATAATAAAAAAATCACTGGGTTTCGTTTATCTGTCAGATACTTTTTCATTCTTTCACGACTAATTTTGCCTTCATGCCGCTGTGGCCGCTACCACAATAGACTGAGCAAACAATATCAAAGCTGCCTGCCTTATCAGCCAGAAACTCTATTTTTTTTGGATCATCTTTCTTGACAGGGACGTTAATATTGTACTCCTTAATATATATTCCGTGCGTCACATCGCGAGAGTGGACATACAGTTTTACAATGTCTCCTTTTTTAACCGTTATAACCTCGGGGGAAAAACCGAATTGAAAAGCTTCAAGATCCACATCTTTTATCTTTGAGATATATTTTTCAGGATTCTTTTTAAACTCTTCAATGCACGATGAGCAGCAGAAGTTATATGTTTTGCCTTTATAATTATATGAGTATTCTTTACCGGCCTTCCCGCCTAAAACAGGGCAGACTCCTAAATCTTCTTCTCCCTCGTGCATGGCCATCTTGCCCATAGCATGCTCATGGCTATTATTGTGCTCATAATGTTCATGGGAATAAGCCATGCTGGTTGCCAGTAGACCTATTAAAATTGTGGTTAAAACTATTTTCATTCTTCCTCCTTTCTTACGTTTTCCCGGCAATTTCTAGCAGGAAATTTTCTTTTCCGAATTCCTCAATCAGTGAGCCAAAGCGCTGCCTAGGTTTGGCGTGTCTTTTATAAAAGGCAACGACCCTTTTTACGATCTGCAGTACCTCGTCTTCGGTAAAAATATTTTCTGTTTTAAATGCGTTTCTGGGTGTCCTGCCGCCCGAACCTCCCAAGTATACAACATAACCGATCCCGACGCCGGATGTTGAAGGGCCTGCCTGGCCGTGTATGCCTATCTCGCTAACCTGCGGACGCGTGCACGCATTCGGGCATCCTGAAATAGCTATCTTAAACTTATGAGGCAGGTCCATGCCGCAGGCTATGCCCAGCTCCTTCTCTATTCTTTCTGCAAGAGAAAAAGTATTGACTAGCCCTTGCCTGCACCAGTTGTTGCCGGGGCAGACGGTCGTGGCCCTGAGGCGGGGGCCCGATGTACCCAGAGCTATCCCGGCGCTTGCAAGCTCCGCTTCGACTTCCGGGATATCCTCAAATTTTATGAACGGCACCTCTATACCCTGGCGGACAGTCGCGTGGACAAACCCCCTCGCGTATTTCTGGGTCAGCTCATTTATTTTCGCGATGTGCTCAGCCTTGTATATTCCGGCGACCGACCTGGTACGCAGGACAAAAAATCCATCCTGTTTCTGCCTTAGGAATCCGCGCTTCTTTAAAGCATCATAGTCTATATTTTCCATATCTACATCCTTTCTAATCTGCCAATTCTAACCAGGTTAGAATTCAAGAGCTGCTTTCGCCGAATCTATTGTCTTTTTAATATCCCTTTCGGTGTGCGCAAATGACAAAAAGTTCGCTTCAAACTCCGACGGAGCTAAATATACGCCCTCATCAAGCATTTTACGGTAGAATCTCCCGAATAATTCTTTCTTTTCAAATCTTAAGCTGAACATCGGGCCAAAGCGGCTGACCTCAAGATGTACCCCGGAGCGTCTGGCCTTTTTCTCCAGCGTGCCTGCCAGATTTTCTGTCAGCGCGCTGAGAGCTTCATAGTTACTTTTCATCTTTGACAATACCTTTATAGTCGCAATTCCCGCCTGCATTACTACCGGATTTCCGGCAAACGTGGAGGCCTGGTATACCTTTCCTTCGGGCGCCAGATTATTCATTATATTTCTTCGCCCGCCATACGCCCCTACGGGCAATCCCCCGCCTATTATCTTTCCGAGGCATATTAGATCGGGTTTGATGCCAAGACTTTGTATCGCGGAGCCGTAATTCAATCTAAACCCCGTGATTATTTCGTCCGCTATAAGCAGAGAACCGTACTTCTTTGTAATGCCTCTTACGGATTTTAAAAAATCTATATCCGGCAATACCACGCCGTAATTTCCCCCGACGGGTTCAACGAGCACCGCGGCTATTTTTGAGCCGTACCGGCGGAATACCTTTTTCAGGCGAAGAAGGTCCCCGTAAGGGATCGATATGGTATCTTCCGTAAAGCTCTTCGGCACGCCCGCACTTTTAGGAATATCGAAAGTCAAAAGCCCCGAACCGCTTTTACTAAGAAGGTAATCCGCGTGGCCGTGATATGAATTCTCAAATTTCAGGATCTTGTCTCTTTTTGTATAAGCCCTCGCGACCCTCACGACGCCCATAACCGCCTCTGTCCCGGAATTTACAAACCTTATCTTTTGCACAAAGGGTATGGCCCTGGCTATCCTTTCGGCAAGTTCCGCTTCAAATTTATTTGTTGTGCCGAAGCTTGTTCCGTTTTTAATGGTTTCGACTACTACCTTAATCACATCGGGATGAGCGTGCCCCAAAATAAGGCTGCCCCAGGAGAGGACATAATCTATATATCTTTTTCCGTCGTAATCGTAGGCCTTGGAGCCCCGGCCGTACTTTATGAGCAGAGGTTCGCCCCCTACATATTTAAATGCGCGCACCGGGCTCGATACACCACCCACTAAATATCTTTTGGCCTGATTAAAGATTATCGAATTTTTCTTTTTTTTAGCCATTTTGCTATATCCTTTGCGTGGTAGGTAATTATTAAATCCGCGCCGGCGCGTTTAATTCCCGTAAGTATCTCCATAACCAATTTTCTCTCTAACTCTGTACTCTGTGCTCTGTACTCTGTACTCTTGCAATACGCTTTGACCATCGTATATTCGCCGCTTACATTATAGGCGGCCAAAGGCCGGTAAAATCTATCGCGCGCTTCCTTAATAACGTCGAGATAGCCGAGCGCGGGTTTGATCATTACGATGTCCGCGCCTTCTTTAATATCAGCTTTTATCTCTTCTATCGCGGAGGTTCTATTTGCAAAATCAAGCTGATATGCCCTCCTGTCTCCGAACGCAGGGGTTGAATCTGCCGCTTCTCTGAACGGTCCGTAGAAATTGGAGGCGTACTTCGCCGAATACCCCATGATCTTTGTATTCCTGAAGCCGTTTTTGTCCAACGCTTCTCTTATTGCCAGCACTTGATTTTTCGCCATGGCCGAAGGCGCCACGTAATCCGCGCCGGCTCTCGCGTGCGATAAAGCCATCTTCGAGAGTAATTCCAGCGTTTTCTTATTATCAATTTTAACTTGTGACCTTGTGACCTGGCGACGTGGTGACTTTAAGATGCCGCAATGTCCGTGCGACGTGTAGGCGCAGAGGCAGATATCGGTCATCACAATTAGGTCCGGGAAATTAGCCTTTAACGCTTTCACGGCCCGCGCGACTATATTATTTTCCTCATAAGCGGCCGAACCGGCATTATCTTTTTCTTTGGTGAGGCCGAAAATCAATACCGCGCGTATTCCGAGCTTTACCAATTCACGCGCTTCCTTAATAAGGGTATCCGGTGAGAATCTATAGATGCCCGGCATAGATTTTATCTTTTCGCGCAGATTTTTCCCGTCTTTTACAAACAAAGGATAAATAAGGTCTTTAGTTATGTCTTGCATAGTTTACGACCTCTCCCACCACAAGCACTGCCGGCGGCTTTACTTTCTTGCTCCTTGCTTCTTTTATTACCGTTCCTACCGTCGCTTTTATAAGACGCGCGTTTCGCGAAGTGGCCCGTTCGATAAAAGCGCAAGGCACGGAATCCGGCCTGCCGCTTTTTTTGAGCGCCTTGACAATATTGGATATGTTGGCTACACCCATCAGATATACAAGCGTATCGCAATGCGGAGCGTCGATCTCGGCGTCTTTATCACTTTTCCTTCCCGTCAACACTGCAAAAGACTGCAGCCTGTTCTTTACCGTAAGCGGTATGCCGAAACTCTCCGGCCCTGCGATGGCAGAAGTAATGCCGGGCACGATTTCCGTTTTTATCCCCCTGCCCGATAGATACTGGGCTTCCTCAATCCCCCGGCTAAAAACAAAGGGATCTCCGCCCTTAAGGCGCACTACCCGCTTATATATGAGGGCATTGTCATAGAGCAGCTTGTTTATTTCATCCTGCTCTTTAAGGTGCAATCCGTCTTTTTTGCCCACGCATATCTTCACGGTATTCTTTTTTGTATTTCGCAAAAGAGATTTATTGGACAAAAAGTCGTACAAGACGCAATCCGCCTTCTTTAATATCTTAAGGCCTTTTACACTTATCAAATCCGGATCGCCCGGACCTGCGCCGATAATATAAACTGTCCCCGTCTTATTTTTCATTTAAGCTCCCGAAGATATCCGATAAATCGCATCTATCGCGGCGGATCTGAAC
>JAHIPI010000046.1 GCA_018894435.1 Candidatus Omnitrophota bacterium
CCCAGCCATACGGCTAAAGAACCGGAAAATAATACCGCAAAATAGTATAGAAATTTTCCTCTCTTCTTTTTTCTGTCTATTCTATCAATGCCTAAGGCGTGATTTATTTTCGGCAAGATATAAATAAGCGAGAGTACGGCGCCGAAAGATAATATAAATCCCATATCGAACAACTGATTCGGTTGAAAGATAAGTATTAGGCAAGCCGCAAGGCCCAAAGAATTATAGATATCCGTGTTCTTCTTCAACACATAGGAACCCATAAGAATGGCGCCCATTATCGTTGACCTTGCTACCGACGGCATCCAGCCCACCATGATCGCATAAAACAAGACAAGGATAATTGCTGTTATATATTTTGGGCCTCGCGGCAACCCTGCCGCGCCCAAAATAAAAAGTACTATGAAAGAGATTATCCCTACATGCAGCCCGCTTATCGCGAGAAGGTGGATCGTCTGAGTATTGGCAAAAATCTCCTTCCACCTTCGGGATATATTTTCCCTGTCGCCTAATAGGAGGGCATTCAGAAAATATCCGGCATTGCGGCTGAATGTTTCGCTTATCCTCTCCTTCAGCGCCGATTTTACGCTATAAGCAAAACGTTTTAAAGATAAGCCGCCGCTAATACCCTGGGAAACCAGGCCGTCTTTTTTCCGTATAGTCCCGAGGGCAAAGATGCCCTTTCTATTAAGATATGCGCGGTATCCCTCCAACTTCTTTCCGGGCCAAGGCGCTTTTATTTCGGCCTCAAATATTATTTCCTCGTCGTAATCTAATTCTATATCCTTATACGAGGTCATCGATATAACGCCGTGCGCGGGAAACCACTTATCGCCTATCTTAAGCAGTTTCGGTTTGACTAGAAAAGAATAAGTATCCCCAAATGCGGTATATTTTAAAATGGGGGTGCTTGTCACTATTCCGTCTACTGCGAAATGACGCGGTGTGTTGGAAACAAAATAGGATACATGCCCCTGGTGGTAAGGTATGGAGGAAATAAAAAAATTGGCGGCACATATTACAAGCGAGATAAAGATGGCGAGGAAAAAGAACGGGCGTCTCATTCTACCTCTAGATAATCCTTGATAGCTTCAAATTTCTTATCGCCCATACCGGAAACATCTTTTATTTCTTCTTTGTAGGAAAAATCACCGTGTTCATTGCGATACTCTATGATGCGGTTCCCAAGGACAGGCCCTATGCCGTCTAAACGCATAAGTTCTTCGTATGAAGCAGTATTTATATTGACTGATTTGGACTTTTCAAGAATACGGTCCAGATCTTTTCTTACAGCCGGCCTGCGGCGAAAGGTATCCTTTTTGGCGTCTATCCAGAGTGGGCCGAAAAATTGCTTATAATAAGAATAGCCGATGCCAAACAGAGCGCCGGCTACTAAAAAAAATATTACGTATTTTTCTGTTTTTGTTAAGAAGGCCATATTATATTACTATATTCACGAGCTTGCCTGGTACGACTATAAACTTTTTAACGTTCTTATCTTCTATCCAGCGTTTTATCTCAGAGTCTTCGAGAATCATCTTTTTCAATTCTTCCTCGCCCGCATCTACCGAGACCGTCATGCGGCTCCTTAATTTACCGTTTACCTGAACTACTATCTCCACTTCCTCGGTCAAAAGTGCATTGGGGTCAAAATCGGGCCACGGGACCATAAATACGCTTTCCTTGCCCCCTGTCATCTGCCACAATTCTTCCGAGATATGCGGCACAAAAGGCGAAAGAAGTATTATTGTGATTTTCAGCGCCTCTTTTATGGCCGGCGATACGCGCTTCTTAGTGCTGCCGACACTGAGATAGACCTGATTAAGTAGTTCCATAGTACTGCTTATCGCAGTATTGAAATGGAAATCTTTTTCCATGTCCTCGGTAACCTTCTTTATGGTCAGGTGCATTACTCTTTTCAGTTCTTTATCGGCTTTTTCATCAAGGGCGCTATCCCAATTCTCCCGCACCATCTCCTCCACTATCCTGTAAAGCCGCTTGAGAAATCTGTAAGCGCCTTCTACTCCTCTATCGCTCCACTCAGCATCTTTCTCTGGAGGGCCTATAAAGAGCGTATATAACCTTACCGTATCAGCGCCGTATTTTTCGATTAGAATATCAGGGCTTACTACATTGCCTTTTGATTTGGACATCTTCGCGCCGTCTTTTGTTATCATGCCCTGCGTAAAAAGCCGCCGGAACGGCTCGTCAAAATCTATAAACTTTAAATCACTTAAGACCTTTGTTATAAACCGGGAATATAAAAGATGAAGTATCGCGTGCTCGACCCCTCCGATATACTGGTCCACCGGAAACCATCTCGTTACAGTCTCTTTATCAAAGGGCTTCTTGTCATCCTTCGCCGAGAGATAACGCAGATAATACCAGCTTGAATCCACAAAGGTATCCATGGTGTCCGTCTCGCGTTTGGCAGACCCTCCGCATTTCGGGCATTTAGTATTTATAAATTTCTCGCTGGCTTTGAGCGGGGACTGCCCGTGCGGTTTTCCGCCGGTGGCGGATCCCTGCCCGCCGGCAGGCACGGCGCCTTTGGCGGAAAATTCTATGTCTTCCGGCAAAAGTACCGGCAGGTCTTTTTCCGGCACCGCCATCTCGCCGCACCTGTCACAATATATAATAGGAATCGGCGCGCCCCAATACCTCTGCCTTGATATGAGCCAATCGCGCAGGCGGTAGTGGACAGAGCGCTTGCCTATTTTTTCCTGCTCCATCCAACCGGCGATCTTTTCCATTGCCTCGCGATTCGTAAGGCCGTTAAACTGTTTGGAATTTACCATTATGCCATCATCTACATAGGCACACGCCATCGATGCCGCGTCAAGATGCTCTTTGGGATTGTCTATGACTACTTCTATAGGAAGGTTATATTTTTTGGCAAATTCGAAGTCCCTCTGGTCATGGGCCGGTACCGCCATTACGGCGCCCGTGCCGTATTCCATAAGGACGTAATTTGCTATGAGAAGGGGTATCTTTCTGCCATTGACGGGATTTATGACACACTTGCCTATTGACATCCCTTCTTTTTCTATTTCGGCGGCGGCGCGTTCGATCTTATCCTGTACACGCACCCGCTGTATAAATTCCTCAAACTTTGTTATATCTTTATTTCCGCCGGAGGCGGACCCGCCTCTGGCGGGTCCTTTTATGAGCTCAGGAATGTCGGGATGCTCGGGCGGGATTACCATATAAGTAGCGCCGAATATAGTATCCACTCTCGTGGTAAAACAAGTCAGCGTAATATCAGTGCCATCCACTTTGAAATCTATGTCGACGCCGTTACTCTTGCCTATCCAGTTGGTCTGCATAATCTTGACGCGTTCGGGCCAGTCCGTAAGGCGCGATATATCTTCTAAAAGCCTTTCCGCATAATCGGTTATTTTAAAGAACCACTGTTCCAAATCCCGTTCCACGACCTTTGTTTCGCAGCGCTCACAGCTTCCGGCTATGACCTGTTCGTTCGCCAGGACAGTCATGCAGGAGGGACACCAATTGACCGCGCCTTTCTTCTTATAAGCCAGACCCTTTTTGTAGAGCTCGGTAAAAATCCACTGCGTCCATTTGTAATAATCGGGAAGGCATGAAATGACTTCTTTATCCCAATCGTAGCCGACACCCCATTGGCGGAACTGTTTCTTCATCGTCTCTATATTGTCCAGAGTGGATACCTTTGGGGGGATTCCGCTTTTTATAGCGGCATTTTCCGCCGGAAGGCCGAATGCGTCGAATCCCATCGGCGTAAGCACATTAAGGCCTCGCATGATCTTGTACCTGGCGACGGCATCGCCTATTATGTAATTCCGCCCGTGGCCTACGTGAAGCGCTGCCGACGGATACGGAAACATCATAAGGCAGTAAAATTTATTCTTATACTTTTTAAGATCTGCCTTAAAAAGGCCTATCTCGTCCCAGTGCTTTTGCCACTTTGGCTCTATTTCCTTAAAAGGATAGTCATTTGTCATATTTTACCTTTGCGCATTAGCGGTTATTTTAACACGAAAAAGAGTACGGGGTCAATACCTTTAAGCTACGGACCCAGGGGATAAGGATAAATGCCATGTTCACTGCAGGAGGGAAGAGCGTTTAAAGCGCCTATAGTATAAGTGCCGTTTGCGGGACAACTTGGAAAACCGGAGCGTATATATGCCGCTACTTCGGCTTCGGCCGGCTCATCTGTGGAGCTTTTGCCGTTTTCGAGCGCCCATTGCTCCTTTGCGGAATCAATCTGCCGCATATTATTTATACATATGGATTTCCTGGCCTCAAGGCGGGCATTATTGAAATTAGGAATGGCTATAGCGGCAAGAAGGCCGATAATACTAACGGCTATCATTATTTCTACAAGAGTAAACCCCGTTAGAGATAGGAAACGCTTCAGCCGATTCTTAAGATAACGTTTACCCATGCCTGACTTTAAGTATTTTTCACGCATTGTAGCATCTTCTTCATTCTTGCAGGCTTCGTAATATATTAAATCAAAAGGACCTCTTCCTTTTGTGGCGAATACTTTATTATCGCTATGATCCTGGAAGCGTTTCCGTAAGTCTTTCGTATGGCCGGTGTACCATTTATTGTCTTTTTTGCTCTGTATAACATAAGTGTAGAACATAGTCTGTGGTATTATCTCTAACGGGGTAAATGCATATGTCCTATGAGGTTTAACATCCATAACATGGTTCTTCTTCGCACATGAATGCTATTCGTAGCAGTTTGGCTTCGAAGAAACAACATTCTACTTCGCTACAATTCCTACGAAGCCCAACGCGAAAGCAATTGGGCGAAGTAGAATGGTGGAGCCGACGAGAATCGAACTCGTGACCTCACAATGCCATTGTGATGTGATCCCGCTTCACCACGGCCCCTTTTTACTCTTTAAAAATAGAGAGCCTCACCTATTGACTGAAGCTCATATTGTACATCTGTGCTGAAATATTGAACGGAACAAACACCTTTATACTCTTTATTTTTTGTAGCTTTACCTTTTGTGCGCTTATCTTTATAGCTTTTATAAAATTGACGTAGTGGTATTCCTGTTAACTTTGACCAATAGATCTCCAGGGCATCTCCGTTTTGATCATATCTATGCATAATTCTACATCTAAATTTATTTTCGTCAACATGAAAGTTATTCCTTAGAAGATTTAAAAATAATTTTATCATTCTAGGATCAGTGCTTCCGAATACAAGATGTCTGGTCGATGGATATTTTGCACCTTCGCAAAGATATAATATTCCGCATACTAATTTTGCTAAGTCGCTTCGCTTGTTCGAAATATTACTATATTTTACCGCTCTTTGCCTGATATTCTCCTTCCATTTTGCTAATTTATCTCTGTTCCTCTTGAGGGCTTTCTGTAAACCTTTGTTTCCACACGCTATTGCCTTTTTTGCTAATCGCAACTTTTGACCTCTTGTCAACTTTATATTCTTCACCCATCCTTGAATTGTGTTTTTTGGGACATCGATACGGCAGGCTATCTCAGACAGAGAGAAACCTTGTCTTCTGAGTCCCATAGCCTTGATTTTTATATTTTTGGGCTTCTTTTCCATTTTACTATATTATATAATGTCTAAATACCTATGTCAATAATATACTTCACGAGCTTAGCTATACGAATATATTTCATAACGAGGATTGGGCATACCGCACTATTGGAAAACTTCTTGAGGATTAATGAAGGTTATGCTATATTATATACACAATTGAGACGCCGAAGTGGCGGAATTGGCATACGCGCCGGTCTCAAAAACCGGTGACCGTAAGGTCATGAGGGTTCAACTCCCTCCTTCGGCACCATGAACCACTCCCCTGTGCCTGAGTGAAACGAATGGTACAGGGTCGGGTTCATGGCAAGCCATATACTTTAGGGGAGTTCTCTCCATTGGTTTGTGGATATGTAATAAACGCCGAAAGTTTCAACGATATTCTGCAGATACTCTTCGTTTTCCCGTATTTCTGCCGTGCCGCGTAAAACTGCTTTCTGCCCGGCCCATACGCCGCCGTTAATATTTAAACTATCGGCGCCGCCGTTAATATTAAATGCTCCGGTTGTATAAATACAACCGTCGACACTACCGACTCCGTTAATACTCGTATCGCCGGTATTCTCCGGATCCGTCGCAACGTCGCCTCTCACGATAAAGAAGCCTCCTATGGTCCCTATATTGCCGTTCAAGGTGAGATTCCCCTCAAGATAGACAACATTAGGTATTCTTTGTACCTCGTCGTACCAATAAGATGTGGGAAAAGTGGGGCTCGCCGGCGGCCCTAATTCTTCATTAGAAAAATAATTATCTTCTCCGCCGGGCTGCACCTGCGACCTGGCAACGCTCTCTAATAGCGCAAAATCAGGCTGCGGCCAGGAATCCATCGAATCGTCCTGGGTGTGCGGATAGTCTCCTCCGGGCGGGTTGGTGGTGAATGAATCGGAATAGACGATATCGCCCACAACGGTAACACCGCTGCCGTTTATTGTTACATCCGGCGCGCTGATTGAACTTATGGGAAGCTGTTTTTTAATTATAGAGACTTCTATACTTCTAGAAATATCCCCTATCGTAAGGCCCGAGGGAATAGTTCCTGTCGAGACAACGTAGCGGCTCGTGGTTGTCAGGTCTACGGCAACAGGCCCCCCGATTGAAATAGAATACTCGCCTCCCCCCGCGCCTAAGCTGACGCCTGTAATACCAGACCAGTCAGTATAATCATTCTTAAGCTCATAAATAGCCCTGGATACGCCTGCATCAGCAAGCCAGAATGCTTTTATCGAAGCCATCTGGCGCTGAACATTATAGACCTCTCTCCTTTGATAAATAAAAAAATACCCCGCTACCATACACATAAGGAGTACAAGGGGTAAAACCAATAAAAGGATAAAGCCGTCTTTTCTCATATCTACTCCCACGACCGGATAGAATTCCTTGGCCAAACCGATTCAAAAAAGCTGAATGAATATGTCTTCCCGCGGTGAATCTTGGAAAATGTTATAGATATATCGGCATAATCAGTGGTTGCGGTGACATTGAATGCCGAAACATCGTCTCCGATGACCGCGCCTGACGGGCCGTAATAGAGATTGCCGTTACTTAAATAAAATCTTCTGGTTTCTCCACCCGGGATGATATAACTAATATCTGAAGAGTTTGTAACTGTGCTAAAAGAGACGGCCTCCCTCAGGCCGTTATTGCCGCCTACCCCCCTTAGGATCTTCTGCATAATAAGCGCGCCGTCGTTAAGTTCTTTTGCCCGTATACTCTCGACGTCATTTATGTTCAGCACCATTACATATAAAGATACAACTCCGACGAGCCCGAGAAGCAGCACGGTACTTGCCATCATTATTTCTGTCATAGTAAATGCGGACTTATTTAAAAATAGCAGCTTGTTTTTAAAATTCATATTCTCTACTCAGTTATTATAGTTACTAAAGATGCTGAAACGTTCCTGACCGCCGCATATGACTTTTCCTGCCATGCAATATTCGCGCCTACAATTTTATATGAATTTAAATGCCCTGCGTCCTGGACTTCGTTGACAGTTTGAGAATATGTGCCTGTCGTATCATCCGAAGCGTCCAAAGGGGTTCCGTTATTATCGATAACCACCGGCGCGCTAGTAATCACTACGACACTACTATAATTCTGCGCTTTTAAGGCCTCCAGCTTTGAAGAAATCCGATGCATCGCCTGAAGATAATGGCGCATGTTGACATTAGATGCTTTCAACATAACAAAAACCGCGAGTATAGAAAAATTCACCAGTGAAAATATGATGATTGCGACTACCGTTTCTACGAGCGTAAGGCCTTTTTTATTCATCTCTTCGTTATTCCGTTACAGTGTATAATATGGTATTGTCTTTGGTCTTTAGGCTGTAATTTTTATTTTTAAATGTTTCCGCGGCTTTTAACTCTTTTTCAATACTATCCTGATCCAACGGCAAAATAAGCAGCGGTTCAACTCTTATTAAAACAGTTATATTTCTTGGCGCACTTTCCGCGGCTGTTTTCTCATAAGCGAAAACGGAGAAAAAAAGCAATAGAGCCGCTGCAACCAGTTTTAGCCAGTTTCTTTTAATCTCGATTTTAAATTCTCCTGCATCTTGTTAAGCTCATCCGCCAGGTCGTGCAGTTCATCATTTTTGCGAAGATGTATGCGCTTATCAAGCTTGCCTTCGCCGATATCGCGTATGATAGATTTGACGCGGTAAATGGGCCCGGCAATCCGGTGAGATATAAAAATAGCGAAAATAAAAATCAAAACTGCGAGGACGGACATATTTTTCATAAGCGCCACGGCCACTTTATTAAAAATGGCCGTAAAGAGCCCTTGAGGATAGACCTGTGATAACTTTTCCCCCAGAATATCGCATGTAGTGCGAAAAACCGTAAAGCCGCTCAATATTGCGGTCACAAACGCCACTAAAAGAATAATGCCGGCGTACCTTAACTGGAAACCGCGGGCCAGAAAATATCGCGTCCTTACAATGCGTCCTTCCATGGATTATTCCCCCTTCTCTCTCGTAATGTATAAATCTCTCTTTATAAGTAAGGTGAGCGGCGCCTTGCTGTTTGACAATAAAGTGCCAATTTCATCTTTCGGAATATAGCGCGTAGAAACCGAGTTAATTTCAAGCAGCCAGTCACCCGGTTTTATCAAAATTTCCTCCGCGCCTCTTACACCCGATACATCTTTGATGAAATACCCCTCTTCCTTAAGGCCTATATCCAACTTAATCCTCTTAGGATCAGGGAAGGATACTTCTCTTTCAATGCTCAGTTTCGCCATCGAAAATTCCGGCCCGGATAATTTTTTGATCATCTCCTCATACGTCATGTACTGTACATTTTCGTTCCAGACGGCGCTGAGTATATCTTTTTTGAGTATTCCGCAATCGGCTGCGGGCGATTCCGATAATACATTATATATGTAATACTTGTTGGCGGCATCGCTTTTTTTAATTCTGAGGCCAAGCAGATCTCTTACATTCTTTTCGTATGAAGAAGCATCTTTGCCGGCACTAAGCGCGGGCTCTTCCAGCGCCGTCATAAGTTCCACCTCTTCTTTTGCTATTTCCGTGCCCGAACCCAATTCCTTTCTGACCGCCGCTATTTCCCCGTCGCGGGCCTGGATTGAATTGGGATTCAATTTTAATACAGCCCGGTAATAATAGGCCGCTGCCTTATAGTTCGTGCGCCCAACAGCGTCATTCCCCAACTTTAAAAGGCGCGTTTCAGTATCTTCGTATCGTAGAGATTTAACATCTTTGCGCAAAAATGTCTTTTCGCCTTCAAAAGTGCTTATGACTACGCGGTCCACATATTCATCTACGATAAGGCCTTTAATTTCGTTGCCGCCAGTAAGTATGATGGTATCGGCAAATATGCAAGATGGAAATATCGAGAGAATGATAAATAATGTGAAAAATATAAAATGCTTCATTTTCCCTTGCTCATCAGCTTCCAGGGGTTGCGTTTTATGTCGTCTGAAAATTCCTTAAAATTAGCGGTCGTAGCTTCCAGATTATCAAACGTGGCGTCTATCTTTTCTTTGTTATCGGTAACCACCAAATTGGTATTTTGGGCCAGCTCCTTTATGCTTCTGAGCGTCTCATCGAGGTCCTTAGCGATGGCTTCTCCCTTTTTGGCCAGCGAATCAAATTGAAGCGGGTCTTCTCCCATAATCGTCTCACCCGGTTTGAGATCAGGAGCATCTACCGAACCCGCTGTGACTTCTATATATTTTTCACCCATAAGGCCAAGTGCTGTAATAATAGCCTGGGAATCTGTCTTTAGCTTTGCGTTTTTATCCAGCGAAAGTGTTACGATGACATTGGTCCCTTTGTCGTATGAAAGCTGTATATTCTGGACCTTTCCTATCTCAACACCGGCCAGGCGCACAGGCGCGTTTCTCTGCACGCCCGCTACTATACCAAAGACCGCCTTTACGGTATAGCCGTCTTTTTTAAAATCGAAACTGCCTGTTTTGTATAAAAGCCCCAAAAGCACAAAAACGCACATTACAAAAAGCACGCCTACTTTCATTTCATTGGATATATTTCTTTTGGCCATTTTTCACCCCGTCATTTGGTAAGTTCTTCCAAGTAATTATCTTTATCCATGAAGAAATTTATCGGCCCTTCCGGATCGCCGTTTATAAACTGTCTCACGATAGGGTTGGATGTATTTTTTATCTCATCCGCCAGACCAGCCTCTATCACTTTGCCTTCGTGGAGCATGGCTATCCTGTCCGCTATCCTGAATACGCTTTTCATATCGTGCGTTACAACAACACTCGTTATAGAAAGTTTTTTGCTGAGGTCTAAAATAAGTTTATCTATGACACCGGCCATGATAGGGTCAAGGCCCGTCGTGGGTTCATCATAAAAAACTATTTCAGGGTCCATAACCATGGCCCTGGCGAGGCCTACTCTTTTTTTCATGCCTCCGGAAAGCTGCGCCGGCATAAGGTTTTCAAAGCCTCTTAAGCCCACGAGCTCCAATTTCATCTTGACCATAATGCTCATAATATTCTCGTCAAGCTTGGTATGCTCCCTTAACGGCATTGCTACGTTCTCTTTGACACTCAAAGAATCAAAGAGCGCGCTGGATTGGAATAGCATTCCGAATTTCTTCTTCACGGCATCCAGCTCTTCTTCGCCCATATTGGAAATATCTCTGCCCGTTACATGAACACTTCCTTTATCGGGTTTTATGGAACCTATCATGTGGCGCAGAAGCGTGCTTTTTCCGCATCCGGAACCACCCATTATTACCATTGTCTCGCCTTTATATATCTGTAAGCTTGCGCCGGAAAGGATCTGCCTTTGGCCGAATGCTTTATATATATCTTTTACGTCTATTACTACCTCTTTGTGGTCCATTTCGCGCTCTCTTTGCAGTTTTAATTTGCAGCAAGGATCTCAAATTTTCTATTTATACGTTAGTAAAGAAGAAAATGGCCGTAAGAATACAATCAGCCACTATTATAAGTATAAAACTCGTCACTATGCTGGTTGTGGTAGACTTTCCTACGCCTTCGGCGCCGCCCGAAGTATTCAACCCATAATAGCATCCTATAAGGGCGATTATCCCGCCAAATACAAAACTCTTGGCTACACCCGTCATTATGTCTTTGGCCGTAAGAAACCTGAAAGTAGTATCAATATATAAACCCGGGTTTATATTCAGATTAAAGACTCCTATAAGATAGCCTCCAAATATCCCGACGGCATCAGCAAGTACAGTAAGACATGGAAGCATTATGATAAGCGCCAGAAAACGCGGCACCACGAGAAATCTTACGGGGTTTAACGCCATACATTCGAGCGCTTCAACCTGCTCGGTCACTTTCATTGTACCAAGCTCCGCGCTCATCGCCGCGCCCACTCTTCCGGCTATAACAAGCCCTGTAAGTACGGGGCCCAATTCACGCGTTATGGAAACAGCAACAAGACCGGCTACATATATGACAGCTCCCAAAGATTCTAACTGCGGCGCTGTCTGCATCGCTATTACTACGCCGGTAAATAGCGCCACGAAAAATACTATCAGAAGTGACTTTACCCCCACAAAAACCATCTGTTCGAATATGCTTTGCCGCTTTGCCGCCTTTTTCCTAAACGGGCCTACAAAAATCCAGTAGATAGTATCGACTAAAAGAGCCAGCACATTTATGATCTGCTGGCTCGTTTTTATTACTGAGCTACCTATCTTCTCGAAAAAATTGCCCATTAGATTTCCTCTTAAAAGTTTTTTAGCGCTTCGTCCTCGGAATCGGATATGTCAAAAAGTTTTTCCAGCTTGGTTATCTCAAAAAGGCTTCTCACTTTATTGGAAAGATTGCTCAGTTTCAACCTTCCGCCGTAATTCTTAATATTTTTTAAAATCTCCACCAAAGTCGCCAACCCCGAGCTGTCTATGTATTCCACTTTTTTCAGATTTATCAGCACTTTGGCAAACTTATCCTTCATCATCTTATCAAGCAACTTTTTAACCTGCGGGGAAGTATTTATGTCGATATCACCTTCGGTAGCGCAAATCATAATCCCATTTTTGTTTTCAAACCTAATTTGCATCATAACCTCCTAAATAACGCGTGGGCTTATTTAAACAATTTCACCATAGTTACTCTGTTGCCCCTCTTGTTGTACTTTACTTTGTTCATCAATTTTTGTATTAAAAAAACGCCTCTTCCGCCTTCTTGCAGAAGATTGTCTTCTTGCCGCGGATCAGGAACGCTCTTCAAATGGAACCCTTCCCCCTTATCTTCGATGCATACGACAATCTTTTTAGCGTCCAGGGAATATCTGATTAATACAGGAAGCACTTTATCATAGTTATTGCCGTGTTCTATAGCATTCCGTACGGCTTCTTCTACCGCAAGCCTAATATCAAACTGTATGGACTCATCAACACCTTTTTTTTTCAGGTGCTCCAACAGTTCATGGCTTACTTTTTTAATATACCCTATATCGCTTGGAATTTCAATCTTTTTATCGATCCTTGCCGCTTGTTTCATCGGAATCATCGGCCTCTTCAAATATTCCTATTTTCCTGAACTTAGCATATCTAGTTTCTAAAAGTTCCTTGGTTGACAGCTTTCCCAGATCGCCTAAATACTTTATTATCTTCTTTTTTATATTACTTGCTGCGACGGCTGGGACTCTGTGCGCTCCGCCAAGGGGTTCTTTTATGATGTCATCTATTAACCCCATTCCATATAAATCCTGCGCCGTAAGCTTCAGCACCTCTGCCGCAATTGACGCCTTGGCCCGGTCTTTCCATAGTATAGCGGCACAGCCTTCCGGCGATATGACTGAGTAGTAGGCATTCTCTAAAACGCATATTTTGTCGCCCACACCTATGCCAAGCGCCCCTCCGGATCCGCCTTCGCCTATAACTATTATGATTATAGGCACTTGCAATACGGCCATTTCCATAAGGTTATACGCAATGGCACCGGCCTGGCCTCTCTCTTCGGCACCTATGCCCGGATATGCCCCGGGCGTATCTATGAAAGAAACTATCGGTATTTTAAATTTTTCGGCCAGTTTCATCACCCTTATCGCCTTCCGGTAGCCTTCGGGCTGAGCTGAGCCGAAATTTCTCTCCAGATTCTCCTTTGTATCCTTACCTTTTTGATGCCCTACGACGCATATTTTATCACCGTCTATTTTTGCAAAACCGGTGATTATGGATTTGTCATCGCTGAATGCGCGGTCGCCGTGCAGTTCCATAAAATCGGTCATAATCATACTTATATAATCTAGGGTGTAGGGCCTTTTAGGATGGCGCGCTATCTGTACGCGCTGCCAGGGCGTCAGGTTTTCAAATATCTCTTTCTTTGCTTTCTCAAGTTTCTCTTCGAGCTTTTTAATCTCATCAGAAAGATCCATATTCTCGCCCGAAGAAAATTTCTTCAGCTCTTCTATTTTCCGCTCCAGCTCAACCACAGGTTTTTCGAAATCCAATCCGGTTCTGTTCATAGGCCTCTAATCTATTATCGTCACTTCCGTACCTACCGGAACTATGCAATAGATCTCCTCTACATCTTTGTTGCTCATCCGCACGCATCCCGCCGTAACCTGCTGGCCCAACGCCGAATCGTCGGTAGTGCCGTGTATCCCGTAATGTTCAAGGGTAAGCCCCAGCCATCTTGTCCCCAATATATTATCGGGGCTTCCCGGCGGAATAACAGCCCCCGCCTTATGCCAGGTAGGGTCGACTAACTTCTCGTTTATCTGGTATGTCCCTATCGGGGTGCTGTTGTTTATCCCGGTCGCAACAATATAAGTCTTGAATACCTCGCCATCGGATTTCAATATAAGTATGTTCTGTGATTTATCGACCAATATGGAATATTTTGCCTTGGATATCTTAAGTTTCATACCCGGCCTTATTAGATTACCGGATAGGGCATTACTCTTCATTATAAGATCTACCGTCGTACCGAATTTTTTGGCTATCTTCGTTAGGTTATCGCCGGAAACTACTTCATACACTGTGCTGTCTTGGGTGGGAATCGGGGAAAAGAGTATTCTTACGCTAAAATCATCAAGTTTGGACCTTGCCTGAGATACTAAAGCGCTCCCGGGGTATTCGGCGAGTATCCTTTTATACATATTGAGGGCATCCAATATCTTGCCCTCAGCCGCTAATTTATCTGCCTCATTATAAATCTTGGATGCTTCCCTGTCGCTTACTTCGGCTGTTTGTGCCTTGGTGAATACCCCAGGAATAGAGGAATTCCTTTTATAAATAATGTCCGACAAAAACAGTGCCGCGATAATCACGCCTGCTGCAATGAAAATTATACGCTTATTCATTCTGTCTCCGTGTTAGGCGCTAAGAATAAGAGCGATAAGTATACCCAGAAAAGTGCCTGCCAACACCTCCATGGGCGTGTGGCCTATAAGTTCCTTTAGCCGTTCTTCTTGTATATTTTTTTTCCAATAGATATCATCTAGTATTTTATTCAATATCTCCGCCTGTTTACCGCTCGCTCGCCTTACGCCCTGCGCATCAAAGATGACAACAATGGTAAATATCAACGCCACATAAAAGATGGGTGAGGTAAAACCGGCATGAATACCTACGGCGGTCGTAAGGGCTGAGACCGCAGCTGCGTGGGAGGATGGCATGCCGCCTGTTCCGACAAACCATCTAAAGTCAAACCTCTTCTCCTTTAAGACTCCCAATAGTACCTTAAGGCTCTGTGCCACCAACCAGGCAATAAAAGTAGTAAGAAGTATATCGAACTTGGGATTACCTATTATCTGCATTTCCCATCCTATTTATAAACTACGTGGTAGGGGAGGTTTAAACCTCCCCTACCATCAACTTTTTCCTTGACGCCAGACGCGTATTATATTATACTCTCATAGAGAAAGCAAGGAGAAATAATATGGCCAAAGGCCACCGTAAAAGAGTAAGAAGAAATAAGAGAATCAAAAAAGCCAATCACGGAAAAAGGCCCAATTTTTAGCGTATAGCGCTACTTTTTCCTCAGCGGGAAATCTATATCCTCTTTTATATCGCCCTCTTTAGCTAAGGCTGCTTCCTTAAAGGCATCCCCTGCAAGTTCATACTCCCTGGGTATGCTTTCTATGACGATCTCCACCTTCTGGGTGCCGCCCTTGAGCTTCTTTAGGAAATATCTCCCCATGCCATCGGTAAGGGTAGAATTGTCTTCTACTTTCAACTCAATATCGGCTACCCCTTCCTCGTCGGTATCGAATTTACCGTTGCCGTTCTTGTCCACAAATACTGTCCCGATTATAGTCCGGAGCGCATACAAGGAGAAGTTCTCCTTGTAATTATCCCCCTCCTTAGCTACGAATGTCTTTTTTGAAGAATATAAAGGCAGTAAATTTGCCGGCAGGCTGCCCATATTGAGGCTAAGGGTCCTCTCTCCGCTCTTAATATATTCAAAGTTATAATAGCCGGTCGCCTCAG
This sequence comes from Candidatus Omnitrophota bacterium, assembly GCA_018894435.1. NCBI lineage: Bacteria > Pseudomonadati > Candidatus Omnitrophota > Candidatus Omnitrophota bacterium. Next base: position 15,474 of record JAHIPI010000046.1, read on the forward strand.
TATAATCTGTAGTGCCGTCGTCCAAAGCAATAAGGATATCCCTAATCCCATAATCATCTCCATCCATCTCGCCGTTCATATTAACATCGTTAAAGACTTGCCCCGAGACCTCTGTTCTCGCCAATACGCCGAAATTGACCTCGGCTATTTTCTCTCTTTCAAGCCTGACTATCCGCGGATTAGATACTGTAGAGGTATATCCTTCGGGCAGCGTTTTTATATCAAGCAATATGGATGCCTCTTCGCCCTGCAGCTTATCAAATTTGTAGAATCCTCTTTCGTTCGTCGTCGCGCATTTTTTATTCTGGGCAAAAATGTCCACCTTGGGCATGCCCTCGTCCTCCGCATCCCTCGTTCCGTTATTGTTTAAATCCTTAAAGACATAGCCCTGCACCCCGCCGGCATTAGAGAACCTGAGCGTAGTATCAAGAAGATAAGTACCGCCCCAGTACATACGCATCTCCCGCCGTTTATTGGTAGGCGTTGAATCGACTATAGGTTTTATATCTTTATTATTTACGCGGAAATATAACTCCATATCGGGCCCGGGTTTATATTTTATCTCTCCTTCTATCTCCCCGTATTCCTCATTCGCAAGGACCGATATGCCCGACATTATGTTTGAGTCTTTTTTGTAACGCCACGCGACTGAGCCGTAAAAAGGCGTGTTGAATATTCGCGAACTGTAAGCGACGCCTAAATTCATGGACGAAGATGTGCCGCTGTCGCGGTTTTCGAGCATTTGTCTATAATGCCATAACTCCGAAATGTCAAAATATAGATTCTTAAATACGTTCATCCTCATACCTATAGCAAGCCTTCTTTCGTTATAACTTGAGGATGCCGAATCCCTGTTTTTATAAGTCGCCGGGAAATAGTTAGCGAAAACGGTAGTACTGTTTTTAAAGAAACTGAAGCTGTGCTGAAGATTAAAACTATTGCCGTAGTCTTTAGTCATGGGATTCATCCCCGTCCTC
>JAHIPI010000047.1 GCA_018894435.1 Candidatus Omnitrophota bacterium
AAAAGGCCTTTTACGTATAAGCGAATCCGCGTTCGGCGCATTGCCACTAACACTATAGACTTTTGTGCACTCAATAGCCTCTTCAAAATTCATTTCAGGAAGAATTGTTTCGATTCGTTTGGCAAGCATCGTCTTGCCTGAACCGGGAGGACCCACCATCAGGACGTTGTGGCCGCCGGCGGCAGCTATCTCCAAACCACGTTTTATGTGGGAGTGGCCTTTTACGTCGCTGAAATCGATATCATAAGAGATATCTTTTGCCCAGATTTTTTTCTGGTTCATGTCCGAGGCCTTCGGGGGAATATTTCCGCTGAGCGCCTGAACGGCATCATATAGATTCGGCATAGCCCAGATGGCCACCTCTCTTACGAGGCGCGCTTCACGGCCGTTTTCAAAAGGGATGATGCATTTCTTTATGCCTTTTCCTTTCATATGGCTGACACGTGAGAGAATCCCGTTCAAGGGCCTCAGATTTCCGTCGAGCGACAATTCTCCGCAGGCGAATACATCCTCCAGGTTTTCTTTATCCATTTGCTCTGTGGCAGCCAAAATACCGAGCGCCATCGGAAGATCGAACGATGGCCCTTCTTTTTTTATTCCGGCAGGGGCGAGATTGACGATTATTTTATGATCAGGGAACCTGAAGCCGGAATTATTGATAGCCTTCTTGACCCGCTGAATACTTTCTCTTACTGCCATGTCAGGCAAGCCGACTATAGAAAAGGAAGGGAGCCCTTGAAAATTTACGTCCACCTCTACCGTGACCTCTTTGGCGTCTATTCCATGTAATACGCTCGATTTTACTTTTGCAAGCATAGGATCCTTTTTAAAAAGCGTTTTTGGTCAATCTTATGGATTTCGAACCGTTTCCGCAGTCCATAAGAATGCCTACTACGTCAAACCGCGCTTCGGTTTGATATAGGTGTTTTCGCTTTATATATAATTCGGCAAGCTGCGTTAACTTGCGCATCTTTTTTGCGTTTATAGCTTCTTCCGGCAATCCGTAGAGGTCTGATTGCCGTGTCTTCACCTCGACAAAGACGAGGGCCTTGCCGTCGCGCGCCACGATATCTATTTCGCCTATTTTCGTCTTATAGTTGCGCTCTAGTATCTCGTAGCCTTGCCGCTTCAGATAGCCCGAGGCAAGGGCCTCGCCCGTTTTGCCGATGTTATCTTTGACTCGCCACCAGTTAATCATTAAATGCTTTAATAATGACATCATTTAACGAGGCTTTTACCTCTTTACTGGTAGGCCTGATCGAGTCGTACCACTTACCGTCCTTGCCCTGTTGTGAAGGCATTGCGGCAAAAAGGCCTTTTTTGCCATCTACGATCCGTATTCCCTTTATAATAAGGGCGTCCGATATGATTATGTCGCAGAATGCTTTTGTGGTGCCTTCGCCGTCCAGGCGATGGATTCTGACTACTTCTATATCCAGCATTTTTATCACCTCCCACTTATATATACGAATGGGGAGGTGATTTTCTTTCAACTTTTTTTAATATTTTTTGGAAAAGCGGGTGTAGGCTGCGTTGCGGATAACTTATTACAGGCGGTTTTTGAATATCTCGTCGAGATCTTCCTTGCCTTCTTTATCATGTTTTTTCCAGGCATTATAGACCATTATTAAAGTCCGCGTAGTCTCTTTATTGAAGACCCATTTGAGGCCGAGGATTATCGCGAGGGCGAGAAACTGAAGGAAATATCGCGGCACAAAGAATGAAGCTATGAAAGAGGTTAGGCTCAATATAAACCATATTTTTTTCTTGAGATATGACATAAATTTGTGCTCCTTTTCGGTATAAGCAGGGTTTAAGGATTTGGCTCTTTTTTTCATCCTGGCAGACACGTCCTCTAATTTTATTTCTTTCGCGTACGCCGAGTAGAGGAAGGCGCCTTCGACCAGTTCACTGCAAAAAGCGCAGCGCTTTACATGATTTCCTACGTTATAGCTTTCTTGGCCGTGAAGTCCTCCGGATGCGTATCGTGCCAGTGTTTCTAGAGGGGGGCAGTCGGAGCTCTTCTCCGGCAGTTTTATTTTGGCGCTAAAATAATCTTTTAAGATATTGTTCAATTTTTCAGTTTCCATAGGTCCCTCACTAATATATACGTTTGGCAGAGCTATTTTCTTTCAAATTTTTATCTTTTTTGAGATAAACCTTTTTATCTTCGTTTTTGCCCGCGCGATGATCGTCGATACGGAGTTCATGGGCACGTTGAATGTGTCCGCTATTTCTTTGTGTTTTTTGCCCGAAAAATAGCTGAGTTCCAGATAGGCCCTTTCTTTTTCGGTAAGGATACCCATGGCTTTATCGAGAATATCCCTTTTTTCCTTTATTAATACTGAGGAATAGTCATCAATAGGGGGTATCTTTTTTGCCAGCTCTTCCTGCAGGAAATCTTCTTCGCGTTTTTTCTTTCGCACGAAATCTGTGGCAAGATTGGACGCGAGCACTATAAGCCAAGGGGATATATTATCTCTGTCTTTAACAGCTTCAAGGCTTCTTTTTTCCCACAACAAAGCAAATACGCGCTGGTACAAATCTTCAGCGTCGCTCTTTAAATATGCCGGGCAGTACCTGTTTAGCTTTCGCTTAATTGCCCAGTATACAAGGCTCGAGAACTTATCAATAAAAGCGCTCCAGGCATCAGGCGCGCCTCCGAGACAGCTCAGCACTAATTCTTTGTCACTTTTTGTTTCCATAACAGATTTTTATTATATATGCGATAGCGCATATATGCAAGTATAAATTTTAAGACACATGATATCTTGAATATTGTCGATAATTATGATATTATTACTAAAATGGGTGTAACGCGGGGGTTATGGTGAAATATCCTGATATTCTTCTTATAGTTATAGCGGTTCTTTTAGTCCTGATAGCGGCTGAGTTAGCTGTTGTCATCAATGCCGGCAATGCTAATGCGAAGCTTGCTGTTTCCAGCAATCAGGAGCTGGCGGCCTCAAATGCTAAGTTGGAAGCGGTCATGGCCGATGTCGGAGAGGAGTTGAAGATAGTGGTGAATAAATTCTGCGGGGGGAGAAAGAGAAAATAGTTCCATGGCGAAAAAGTATATAAAGGCCGCTATATTCGATTTGGATGGTACTCTCATCGACTCCAAGAAAGATATAATAGATTCGATAAATTATATCCTGAAAGCGCTCGGGTTTAAAGAGAGGCCGGATGATATTATACAGAGGTATATTGGCCGCGGACGTGACAAGCTCATCGAGGATTCACTTGGCCGCGAAGCAACGCCTGAGATGGTAGATAAAGCGAATACGGCATTCAATGAATTCTACCGCGCGCACATGTTCGACCATACAAAGCTTTTTCCCGGCGTTTTGGATATACTCGAATATTTAAAAGATAAGACGCTTATGCTGGTTACTAATAAGGACCGCGATCTCGCGGTGGCGACTTTAAAGCGTTTTAATATAGACAAATATTTCAGCAAAGTCATGGGCGGCGAAGACCAGAATTGCAGAAAACCTCATAGCTGCCCGATAAGCAGCCTGCTCGAAGGCATAGATGTCCTGCCGCATCAGGCGATGATCATAGGCGACAGCGAGATAGACATAAAGGCGGGAAAGATCGCCGGCATTCTTACATGCGGCCTTACCTGGGGGATAGGCAGCCGGGAAAGCATAGAGGCGGTGAAGCCGGATTACATATTAGGCGATATGCGTCAGCTGAAAGAGATAATTTACTGAAGATAAAACGACAAGTAATTGCACAAGGAGACTATCATGCAGATAGCGGCATACATATTGGCCGGGATAATCGCGGGTGTCGCGAGCGGATTTTTTGGCATAGGCGGCGGCATTATACTTGTGCCGATTATGGTCTTGATTTTCGGCCTAACACAGCACCAGGCGCAGGGGACTACGCTGGCGCTTATGGTTCCTCCAATAGGGATTTTGGCCGCCTTAAAATATTATCATGCGGGTAATGTTAATCTGAAGATGGCCATTTTTATCTGTCTCGGTTTTGTGGCAGGCGGCTACTTAGGAGCCGTTTTCGCGAATAATATACCCGCCTCAACGCTGAAACGTTTTTTCGGGTATTTGCTGTTTTTTACCTCACTTAAATTTATGTTCGGAAAATAATGATGCCAAGATTACTCAAGGACGCAAAAAATCTCAAAAGAGACGCGCTTATAATAACGGCGCATCCGGATGACGAGTCTATTTTTATGGGCGGGACAATTGCCGAGTTCAAAAAATGGCGCTGGCGCATACTATGCATGACCGATTGCGACGCCAGATTTAATAAACGCAGACAGGAGGAACTTAAGAGCGCCGCAGAAATTTATAAAAGAAACGGCTCTTTTGTTACGCCTTTTATGCTGGGTATCGTAAAGAAAAAGGGCCGCTTTTTAAAAGAAGAGATGCTTCGCAAGCTGAAAGTTTTTATCCGTACGCACGGTAAGCCCGACATAATCTTTACGCATAATAGAAGCGGCGAATACGGCCATAAAACGCACAAGCTGGTAAATGAAATCGTAAAAAAGTCCAGACTTAAAAATATTTATACTTTGCATTTCGGCATAATGCCTGAAAATGGTTATGGCGCTCAGGAAGCGGTCAGCTTGTCGAACCGTTCTATCGCTGTAAAGAGACGGGCGATCCGCCTATACCTTAGGGGTTCGCAAAAGACGAATCTATCGCGCCTGAAAGGCCTGGTCAATCGCGCAATGAGGGCGAAAGAGGAAAAGTTTATAACTTGACAAAGGTTTCGCAGGGTGATATTGTAAGCCCCGTTAGACCTCCGAAGGTCTAACGGGGTAAAAAAGATTAAATCACAAAAGGCGGGCAGGATGAAAAAAATCATCTGCGCAGTATCTTTTATTTTAATATTTCTTTTGCCTGCCATGTGTAGAGCGGATTACAACCCCGTTACCGGAAAGGACGACCTTGTTATGATAGGGGAGGCCCAGGAAGTGAAGATGGGCAGGTCGCTTGCCGAGGAGGTTGAGAAAAGGTTTGGGCTCGTCAGGGATGCCGGGGTGCAGGCGCGTGTTAATGAAATAGGCCAGCGGATAGTAGAAGTTTGCGATAGGCCGAACCTGACATATTTTTTCGGGGTACTCGAAGGCAAAGATCTAAAAAAAGAACAGAGGTATAATGCCTTCGCGCTGCCCGGCGGCTATGTATATATATTTCAAGATATGGTCGAGGACATGAAGTCAGATGACGAGCTTGCCGCAGTATTGGCCCACGAAGTCGGGCATATAGTGACTAAGCACAGCGTAAAGAAACTGCAGACATCCATCGGCTTGGCGGGCCTGCAGCTTTTGGGCGTTTTGAGCCGCGCCGATTCAAGGACACAGGCAGAATCTTCCGTGGCAATAGGGCAGCTTATGATGTCATATAGCAGAGAAGCGGAGTTCGAGGCCGATAAATTATCAGTCGCGTATCTGAAACGGGCCGGTTTTGATCCGGAAGGTGCAGTCAGTTTTATGGATCGTCTATTAGACAGACAGCTAAAAGGAGAAACACATAGATATATATATTTTCGTACTCACCCATATACTTCTGAACGGAGAGCGGTTATCAATAAAGAGATACACGGAAAAATCGAGTTTGACGATTACATAAACACGACAGACGAAACAAGACAGGCAGCATGGTAAGGGCGCAATAAGAATGGCAAAAACGGAGCGGGAGCGATCAAGCGGCGGCATAATAGTAAAATTTGAACGCGGCACGATAAAAATACTTTTAATAAAAGATCCTTACGGTAAATGGACCTGGCCCAAAGGAAAAATAGATAAAGGCGAGACATCGCTTGAAGCGGCCAGGAGGGAGATACGGGAGGAAGTAGGATTAAAAGAAATAGAGTTTCTCCGAAAGGCAGGAAAAACAGATTATTTTTACAAAAGAGACGGTAAGCTTATTTATAAAACCGTGTATTTATATCTTTTTAAATTAACGGGCGATGATAAACTGGTGATCCAAAAGCGAGAGATAGCAGACGGTAAATGGTTTTCGATAGATAAGGCCTTCTCCATGTTAGGATATGGGGGGGCAAAGGGTATAATGAGGCGCGCGCTTAGAAAACGCAGGGAAATATGAAAAAATATTCATACGCTCGTATTATACAAATGTCGTGGCAAAGGACAGCGGAGATTCTTTTTAAGCCCTTTACATTAAAAAAATGGATTATGCTCGGTATAATTGTATTGCTAGCGGGTCAGATAGGCGGTTTCAATTTTAATATTAAAGGCGACAAAAACGATTTTAATAAGATAGCCGCGGAGATTGCCAAGCAGGCGTCTTCCGCACCTTCGCAAGCCATTACGATAGAGCCGGAAAAAAGCCCCCTGGAAAAAATACGTTCCCTGCCTATCCTCAATGACCCCAAAAAAGCAATTCCGGTTGTTCTCGCCGCCGGCGTAATTATAATGCTTTTGGGCCTTATAATCTTTCTATGGATGTGGGTTAACGCCAATTTTTCATTCGTATTTATAGACTCTGTAGTCAGAAACGATGCTTCCCTCAGGGTGCCATTCCACAGAAACAAGCCTCAGGGCAATTCCTACCTGATGTGGAATATAATCTTTAGTTCCGTCGCCGCGTTGATTCTTATTGGAATACTTATCCCGCCTATTGCAGCGATCGCAAAATCAGGAATGCTTGACGGAAGGGCCGCGTTTGATATTCTCAAAATATTCGCTATTATAAAACCTTATCTCTCGCCGTTTTTGATAATCGCATTTTTGCTCATGCTCATAGCTTTGACTGTGCTGGATTTTATTCTTCCGATTATGTATAAAAGAAAGACGGGAATTTTAAAGGCCTGGGCCGAATTCTTGAGGATATTTCCACCAAACGCCGTCGATATAGTGTTATATTTTCTACTAAAATTGGCCTTGGCAATATTGGCCATACTAGTCAGCATAGCCATTATAATAGCAGGCGTAATTTTGGCCCTTAGTGCCGCCGGCATATGCGGATTGCTCGGATGGCTTATATATATTGTAACTCCCCAGGCAGCCAAAGCCGTAATACTTGCGATATTGGTTATTGTCGGTGTGTGCGTTATAACACTTTTGGCTATACTGCTTACTCTTTTATTTCTGCCTATACCGGTATTTTTCAGGATATTTCCTATCTACTTTTTGTCCAGTATTGACGAATCGCTTGACCTTTTTGCCTTGGCAGCGGAAGAAAAAGAGGCGGATGCCGGGCGGTATAAAAAATCTATGGCGCTGGTCTGGTTTACGGTTCTTTCGCCTCTTATCGTCATCGCGATATTTTTGGCGGTTACTCTGGCTATTCCGTTTTTTGCGGGCGCAAATGGGAAGCCGCGCTTTACCATAGAAGAGAGAAAGCCTTCGGGCATCGAATCTCGCCAAGTGAGGCCGGCAAAAAAGACTGTTGACCCAAAAGACGAACTGGTCACGATATATCTTAAAAACGGCAATTCCTTTAAAGCTAAAATAGAAGAGGAATCCGCAAATAACATTTCGTTTGGCGTGGAGGGCGGGACTTTTATATTACCACGCAGCGATATTCTGCGTATCGAACGCTAGGAGGGAGCAGTATGAAGCGCGTATTGGTTTTTGGCGTAGCATTGGTTTTGACAGTAGCCTGTCTGGATGCCCATGCTTTTACGGCATCATACGATCAGGTTACAACCGGTATAAAAAACGTTGTGGCGCGGGAGACGAGTATAAAAATAAAAGACGATAAGATGCGCATGGAAGTTAATATGCCGCGGGGCAAGCTGGTCACAATAATAGATGGGATGACGGCTTATCAATATATGCCTGTTGAGAAAAAGGCCTACAAGATGATAGCAAGAGGACCGACAAACATAAAAAACCTTTCCGATTACAAGGGTTATCTGCAGCTTTTGAATGCCAGGGTTGTGGGTTCCGAAAGCGTAGGCGATTATGACTGCGACATATATGAGTTTATAGACCCGGGCACAAAAGTCAAAGCCAGGGCATGGGTTTGGCGGGCAAAGAATTTTCCCGTAAAATATGAATTGGATATCGCGGGCGGCACAGTAACGACGATCATGAAGAATATACAGATAAACACAAAAATTGACGATTCGGAATTTACAATTCCGAAAGATGTGAAAATAGTAGAAATGCAGAGCGCAGCAAATCGGAATAAAAGGTAACCAGGTAAAAATCGGAGGTGAAAGAATGGAAGAGCAGAAGATTAATAAAGACGGAGAAGCCGGTCACCCGGCAGAGACGTCGGAGCAGAAGTGCAAACGCCTCGCCACTATGAGGGTAAACAATGCCCTTCAAAAGATCAAATTGATAGGCAATTTAGCCGGTCCCGCCTACAAATATAGTGAAGAAGAAGCGACAAAAATAATACAGGGCCTGAAATTTGCGGTGGAAGAAATAGAAGCCAAGTTTAAAAAGGGAAAGAAAAAAGAAGACGGTTTCCAGCTATAGGATGGATATAAGATGGGAGATAGTAAGCGGTTTTCTCTTAAATCATTGATGTATAGCCGGCCTAAAGATAATTCAAATATCGGACAAAGGATTATCTTTAGAAGCCCGCTATTTCCCGTTCTTATAGCGGTATTTATCGCGGCAATATATCTTTATTCGACCTTTTACTTCCCGCCGGTCAAAATCGCAAAGCTTAAATTCAACGATTACTTTTTCAGGATGAGGCACAGCCTTAACAGCATTTTCAATAAGGAAGGGATTAAATCGCAGGATATAGTGCTCGTTACCATAGATGAGGAGTCGTATGAGCGTTTGGAAAAGAGGTGGCCCTGGGAAAGAGATGTCTTTGCCGATTTTATTGACAAGATATCAGAGTATGGCCCGGGGACGATAGCATTAGATTTTGCCCTCTACGGCCATAGCCCCAATAATTCCGAGGCCGACGCGAAACTTGCCGATGCCATAAAACGAAGCGGAAATGTTATAATTGCTTCGGTCTACGGCAAGGAGAAGTTATATCTCGGCCCTTACGATATCTTCGCAAAAGCAAGCAAAGGTTACGGCGTTATAGGCGCCGAGCGCGATGCGGACAGCGCCATAAGGCGCATAAAGGCCTTTGCCCTGATACTGGCTCCTCAAAAAGGCGGCGACATGTCCTTTGAGGTAAAGGCCGCCGCCAGCTACCTGGGAATACCTTACGATAGGATAATTCAGGAATCTGGCCAAATCATAATAGGGGATAAGAGTAGGCATATCGCGATACCCGCGGATGATAACGGCTCATTTTTAATAAATTATATGTGCGATAAGGACGATGTTGAGACCGTTCCTGTCTGGCGGATCATGGCAGGCAAAGTAGCCCCGCAGATATTTAAAAATAAACTTGTCCTAGTAAGTCAGACCGGTGAGATATTCCATGACCTGCATCTTACTCCGCTGGGATACCGGTCAGGCGGCCTTATAATCGCGAATGTATTGAAGTCTATTGTAAATAGTTCATATATGAATCATGCCGAACCAAAATATTCTGCTTTATTGATATCATTTTTCTATTTGTTGGCGTTTCTTTTGTTCTATCGTAAGGAGGTTATCCACGGTTTCTCTATCTTAATTTTTATGATGGTAGTCTATGCGAGTATATCATTTACATTTTTCCTTAACGGAATAGTTTGCCCTACATTTGACGTAATAATTTTATTACCGGCTCTATTCCTGGGAATTACGTTTTATAAATATACTCTGGTAGTTTTAGAGGGGCAAGAGGTAAAGAAATTGGCGATAACAGATTCGCTGACATCTTTATACACCCACAGATATTTCCGTTTTTTGCTGGAGCACGTGGCAAAAACTACGATTAATACAAGCAGCGAGTGTTCGCTCATTATAATAAAGTTACTTAATCTTGACAGAATAATCAAAGATGCGGATTTTAACGAAGGCCAGCGCATCCAGCGGAAAATAGCCGAAAATATAATAGCAAAACTACCTAAGAGCGGTTACGGCGCGTATCTTGGCATCGGGGAGTTCGGAATGCTTCTTCCGAGAGTTGGTATAGGGGAGGCGCTGGGAATTGCGGGCGGCGTAAGAAATAATATAAGGGAGACAGATTTTGCGGTAGAAAAAGAATCCCTTAAGCCAACAGTCGCAGTAGGAGTTTCGGAAATAAATAGAGCTTCATTCCCAAAAACAGCTTCAGAGTTGATGCGCGGCGCTCGCGCCGCCATGCTAAGGGCAAAGGAGATAGGGTATAATAAAATATACAGATTTAACCCCAAAATTGATGTTTCGGTTTTTGAAGCGCCTGACGCCGGAAAGACGATAAAAGATAGATTAGACGGCGGGCTTACATTTCTTGCGGCAGATTTGGAAGAGAGAAATAAAGAGCTTGAGGACCTTTTGCAACAGCTCAGCACTACGCAGAAAGACCTTGAGGAAGCACACTTTGAAACATTGCGCTCTCTAATAGTGGCGCTGGAAGAGAAGGATCCGTGCACAGCCGGCCATTCGGAAAGGGTGGGGGAATACGCGGAAAAGATAGCACAGATCCTGCAGATGCCGGAGGAGGAATTAAAGATACTGCGCCAAGCAGCGATACTGCACGATATTGGAAAAGTAGGCATACCGCCCGATATCCTCCGCAAAGAAGATGTTTTGAGCGCCGGGGAACGCTATGTGATACAATTGCATCCGGAGTTCAGCGTAAAGATCCTCAGCACAAGTAAATATTTCAACAAGCACATAAATGCGATCCGCGATCATCATGAGCGCCTTGACGGCTCAGGCTATCCGCGCGGGCTGAAAGAAGATCAGATCTCACTTGCCGCTCAGATTATAGCTGTTTGCGACGTCTTTGATGCCATGTCTACCAATAGGCCTTATCGCAAGGCCCTTAGTTACAATGAAGCACTGCAAGAGATGGTCGAACATCCCGAAAAATATAATAAAAAGATAGTCAGCACTCTTGAAAATATACTTAAAAGCGAGCACAAGATTTAACGAGCGCTCACTAATGTGTAAGATATGGCATTAACGTATACCGAAATACAAGAGGCGAAGAGTATACGGATATGGATATTCTTTACTGTTCTGCTTCTTTTTTATTTTGTAATCGCAGCGGTTTTGGGCAATGTGACAAAAGCGTTTTTTGTGCTTAATAGCGAAGCTGCGGGCAAAGTCACGCCCTTCCTTACGGGTAGAGAATTGTTGTATATACTTTTTTTTGCTTTTGGCGCGGCCGTTATTCACGCGGCATATTCGGTAAGTAACGCCCTGCCTCTCATTACGCGTAATTTAGGAGCCCATAATGCCGACCTTTCCGATAAATATCATGAACGCTTCAAAAAGATAGTGGATGAAGTCAATGTCGCCACGGGCAGTAAGTATAAAATAACATCCATAGTCATCCCGACCGTAGCGATGAATGCGTTTGCGATCTCAGACCGTCACAGGAATGCCGTTATAGGCGTGACGGAAGGCCTGCTCTCAAAACTGAACAGGCAGCAGCTTGAAGCGGTTGTGGCCCACGAATGCGGCCACATAGTATCCGGCGATTCCTTTCAAACGACCGTGGGTTGCGCGCTATTCGGAATCTATGCGGCCATGCTCGCCGCGCTTGGCAAGGTGTTTAAAGGCGGACGTGTGCGTTCAAGCGGCAAGGGAAGCGGTGGTATAATACTCTTCCTTTTGCTTGTCTACGCGATATTGAGCGTAATGCAATTTTTTTACAATCTCATAAGGCTTTTTATTTCCAGGGACAGGGAGCTCAGGGCCGATGCCGTAGCAGTGAAGCTTACGAGAGATCCCATAAGTTTAGGCGGAGCGCTTTATTCTATTTCACGCGGATGGAGGGGGATGGGCTATATCGACAGGAACCTTGAGTCGCTTTTTATTATAAATCCCGCCAGAGAAGAGATCGACGAGGCCGAGGGATTATTCGCGAATCTGCTTTCTACGCATCCGCCGATAGGTAAGCGTATATCTATTTTAGCAAATATGGCGCATGTGGATGTGAAGGACATAGAAAATAGCGTAATATCCCAGGAAAAATTAAAAGAACATGCCCGCTTCCAGCTTCCGGGCGGCGCAGGGCGGGAAACTAGCGCGTCAGCGTTTAACTGTCCGCGATGCAAGCGGCATCTGATGGACGAGGAATACGAAGGGGCGCTGGCCCAAAGATGCCTTTCCTGCGGCGGCATTTTAGTTGAGAAAGGCCGCCTTCCCCGCATAATGATAAGACGGGAAAAAGGTTTTGATGAGCGCGTTCAAAAAATAGCGGAGCTCACCCAGCGGGACGGCCTTACGCGTTTGCGGGATAAGACAAGGGTACCGGATAGATCGTATCTAAAATGCCCGAAATGCGGCATAGATATGATAAAGGGTTTCTATACGATGGCCTATCTTGTCGAGGTTGATAAGTGTGATTTTTGCGGCCTTGTGTGGTTTGATACGGATGAGCTGGAGATTCTGCAATATCTCATAGAGAATAAAAAAAGCAGCTAACTCGGGGGGTGGAAATATGGGCTGGGTTATTTTAGGGATTCTCGTAATACTTGCGGTCGCACTTATAGGGATGTACAACAGTTTAGTATCTATGCGCAACGAGGTAAAAAACGCATGGGCCGGCATAGAAGTCCAGCTAAAGAGAAGGTATGATCTGATACCTAATCTTGTTGAGACTGTAAAAGGGTACCTTACTCATGAAAAGACGGTTTTGGAGAATGTCGTTAAAGCGCGCCAGCAGGCCATAGATGTCTCCGGCGTAAAAGAAAAAGGCGCGGCCGAAAACTTTCTGACCCAATCTCTCCGAAGTCTCTTTGCCGTGGTAGAAAATTATCCGAACCTAAAAGCAAATCAGAATATAATGGCATTGCAGGACGAGCTGACATCGACGGAAAACAAGATCTCATTCGCCCGCAACAATTATAACGATTGGACGATGAACTTGAATAAAGCGGTAGAGCAGTTTCCCACAAATACCATAGCAAATACGTTCGGTTTTAAGAAAGAGGCCCTCTTCGAAGTAGAGGATGCCGCTATGAGAGAAGCGCCTAAAGTAAAGTTTTGACAATGAGATTGCTTCGCCCCGAAACTTCGGGGCTCGCAATGACAGTAATTCGGACGGTTATTATGAGACTTAGCGTATTAATTTTTACCGCAATTTTGATTTTATGGCCATCGGCGTATGCGGATGTCATATATTTTAAGAACGGCGGGACAACGGAAGGCATAATTGCGGAGGAAAACGAAATAAGCATTGTTATAGACCTTGGCGTTGGGACCATGACCGTCAGAAAAGATGAGATTGAGACGATCGATTGGGCATCCCCAGAGGATAACGAGCGGCTGAAGGATGATAGGCGGGAGGCCGGAATATCGCGTGGCGAATGGGCACCGTTAGGCTGCGAAGAGGTAAGGCTGGCCTATCTTAAAGCTAAAGAGGTTAAAGAATCACTAAAGAAGCTGAAGGCTGGCAGCATGGCCAACCAGGATGAGATACTTCGGAAAGAGAAGAAGATAGCGGATCTCTTGAAATCATTAGACAAAAAAAGCAAAGAATTAAAGGCGATCGACGCCGATAAAGCGATACGGCGATATAATACTGTGGTCAGTGAGATAAATTCGTTAAGCGCCGAACTCAACAAAGAAAATAGCGCGCTGAAGGGCCTTTATTCCGAGGAGAAGACAATCAGTTCAAATTTGATGCAAAAGGCCGCTAAGTACCGCGGCACTTTTCAAGAACTAAAAGACTTGTTAGCCGGAGGAAAAGACATTGAAGTCGGTTACGAAATGCCTGATCAGGAATTGCTATTTTTTGAGGAAATGAACGAAAAGGTTGCGGAGATGGAAAGCGACTTTAAAAAAGATATCGTCAATTATATTTCTGAGGAAAATCAAATCATCGTTGATGCGCTTATAAATGGCACCGTGCTTGCGAGGTTGATCGTGGATACGGGCGCTTCAATAGTTGTCATCTCCAGGGATGTGGCCGAGCGACTTGGTATGGTGAGTGAAAGCATGGACGCTACAATTGAGATAATAATGGCTGACGGGACGTCCTCCAATGCTAAGCCCGTAATGCTTAGCTCTATCAAAGTAGGTGATGCGGAGGTAAGGAATGTGCAGGCGGCTGTGCTCGAAAGCAGCCTGGTGGGCGGAGTAGACGGCCTGCTCGGAATGTCGTTTTTAAGCGGTTTTGTCGTGAGCGTGGATACTTCATCAAAAAAGTTGATTTTGGAACAAGTTTTGGAACAGTAGCCGACGTTTAAACGTCGGCTACGATGCGGATAACTTTTTAGGAAATTTGAAAAGATTGATTGACAATTTTTGATAAAGGAAGTATACTCGAGTAGTTAGGTAACAGTAAAGTCGGATATGGAATATGGAAATAGAATGAAACCACATAAACAATATTACAATATTAAGATTTTGGTGTTAGGGCTGTGCCTTGTTCCCTTTTTGTGCGGTATATCATTTGCCGACAAAGACAACGCGCTTCTAAAAGCTATGATAGGCGAAGTAGGGTATATGCCTGACGAAGCTACGGTATGGGAAACGGCATTTGAAGGCCTTCAATTATTTAATGGAGACAAGATAAAGACCGGTGCCGATGGAATGGCGAGCATCGCTTTTACGAATGGCAGCCAGGTAATGCTGAAGCCTAATAGCGAATTTGAAATAGAGTCGCTGGATATTTCGGGAAAATCGGTCGATTATAAATTAAAGCTTCATACCGGGAAATTGCGTGCTCTGGTAGAAGAATTTGCCTCCAATACCAACTCCTCTTTCACCATAAAGACGCCGACAGCGGTCGCGGCCATAAGGGGGACGGTCTATTATTTGAAAGTGCGCGAATTGACCCCCGAAGAAGTTCCGCCCGATGTTAAGGAAAGGCTCATTACGGAATTATTCGTAGAAGTGGGAGGGGTAATCTATACCAATACTATCAGTGGAAAATATTTTACAGTAAGCGCCGGCCAGGAATCCGGTTCTTATGAGAACGGAGAAGTAACGGAACCCGTAAATGTCCCTGAAGACAAGCAGCAGGAATGGAAACAGGGGTGGGAAGACATACTTGCGGCCGATCCGTATCAGGCGCCCGAAGATACCACTATTGCCGATTTAGTTTTCGGCGGCGACCCCGATATTTTGGAAGATTTATTAAGGCAGAGCGACGACGAAAGCGCGGCTAAATTGCAACTATTGACAGCTGCTTTAACCGCCAGCGAAAACGCAGCCACGGCATCTATACGCGCGCACGAAGCATCCGATAATGCCTTTAGCGCACTAGCCGACGTGAACTGGGCAAATAGCGAATTAAGCGATGCGAAAAGCGAGATGGACGGAGCTTATTACGGAGAAGGGGGAACTTATTTAGCCTTTCTACGGGCAGGGATTAAATATAGCGAGACTTCCCAGCTTGTATCAGATACTCAAGATGAGATAGATAATGTTATCGCAAGCGAGCCGGAGGACCCTTTTGATGATCCCTTCGATGAGGATATTTTTGAGCTTCCGGAAGATTTTGAACTACCCGAAGACCTTGAACTACCCGATAATATTGAAGATTGGCAATTTCTTGGAAGGTTAATCGAGTATTGGGGGTTTTCGCTCGAAGAGTTAAACGATGAAGATATTGATTCTTTTTCGTCATTTTTGCGGGTATTATCGGATAAGATGGGAGAAAAATTAGACGAACTTACGGAACAGTTAGATACACAGAATAAGGAGAACGAAGAGATAGCAGATCTTCTACAGAATGCTTCGAATGACGCATTAGCACGCGCCGCTGACCTTGAACTTTTGGTCGCAAGATTACAGGAAGCGGCCGATATAGCGTTTATTACAGGTACCGATGCCGCGCTTGAAGCGGTGCGGGTGTTGATAGAACTTACTCAGGCAGCGATAAATGAAGCCAATCTGGCAGCAGGTGCCGCAAACGGCGCGGCTTTAGTAGCTGAAGAAGCCGTTGAAGAAGCCCGTTCTAAAATAGAGCAAGCAGGCGCTCTTGTTAGCGCTATGGGAATAATAACTGACGATGTGGGACTATTGGAAGCCGCGTTTAATGTAGTTGCTGCAGATAGCGAAGAGATGGCTGATAATATAACAGATATGCGCGATGCCATTATAGCAAGCGTTGAAGCGGGAGAGGCGGCGGGCAGGGCGTATGCAGCTTCTGAAAATGCGCAGGAGGCACTGGGAGATATAGATTCCAAAAAAGGATTGGTCAATGAGGCAGAAGCGGCGATGGATACTGCCTATAACACTGCTTCATCGGCACTTGATCAGGCAGAGGATGAGTATGAAGAGACCGAGAACATGGCCAATGCTGCCCAATTTGCCGTAAACGGCGCTATGGACGATGTAGACAATGAGGCCGCCAAAAGGCGGGGCTATATAATTGTTGATATTCCTGCCGCAAAGAACCAAATAAATACTTATCAAACGCAGCTGAGTACCATCTCCTCTGATATTGGTGCGCTAAGGGAGACGTTGGATATCTTAAATTCCGAACTTTCCGGCGAGAACACGGGCAGTGTTGCTTACCGCTTGCAGCAGAGCATTGAGGATGCTTCTTATTGGGCCAATACAGCAGATGCGTTGTCGGATGAGATACGGGCAGTCGCGATAAACGCGGAAAACGGAGGTAATGATGCAGTATTAGCCATTTTGTACATTCTTGTGGAATTTACTCGTGATGCCATAAATAATGCCAATACAGCCGCCGCAACCGCAAATAGCGCGGCAGAAGAGGCGGAGACAGTACTTGCCGGAACCCCAGAATTACTTTCACAGGCGAATATTATAATAGGGGTGTTAAACGGTATAGAATCGGAATTGGATACCCTGACTGACACTCAACTTGCCAGCGCAATAGCCGCTGCCGAAGAATTACTGAATAATGCCCAGAGTATCGTACAAGACGAGATTTTGCAGGATATCATTGCCTTTGAAGAGCAGCGCGAGAAAGACGCCGTGAAAGAAGAGATGGCTAGGCTTCTTGAGCGGCAGCACCTTCGCACTGCAATCCGCAATGCAATCCAGGATATTTTGGAGGATGGCGATTTACGGCGGTTTGACGGATATATGGAAAAAATTTCGGACGCTCAGACAGGCAAGGTTATGAAAGACATCTACGGCGATAGGGTGAGAGTCGAGCAGTATATTCTGCGCCCGTCTAGCAAGGCCGTTGAACTACTGAACGTAAATCTAAGGGCGGGTAATGATCTGACGACGATGCAATGGGTGACAACGTTTAACAAATCACTTAACAGTCTCGATACGGGTCAACTCAAGAGGTTACACTGGAATGAGTACTTGAATACAAAATATGATGACGGCGTACCACACCACATTGTGAGTTCATATCAGCCGCAGGGATTTTATCCGCAGAGCATGTCTATAAAATTATCTCACGCGGAAGATGCCTTTACGGAAAGGAAAGAGTTTTCCGGCGCGCGCTCTTGGCGGCGAGATGAGCGCATACAACGTATAGATCACCAGACTCTTCTTGTAAATAATTTTAACAAGAACGATCCTATGCCGTATGCGCGTAAAATAGACGGCTTGCAGCCGTCCGGTACGTATTCCATTACTTCAGGACTAAGGAATGCCGACATAATAGGCGGAGAAGATAACAATCCGAAAGGTTTTAGATATAATATGGCAAACGCAAAAGGAGTCACAAAGTTCATCGGTGCGGAATTCTATGTTATTTCTGACAAGGGGAAGAGGAAGAATAAGGGCGGCGTGGATATACGTGACCTTGGAGATGCGCTCAGAGTCAATATGGGCAGCAGAAATTTAAACATCGGAAACAACAATCTGGAAATGATATTTACCTCGTCCGTTTTCCATGATACGGGCGGAATAGACTTGATTTATGTCCCGACTAATAGGATGGACTGGAAACGCGATGATAACGTCCCGAATTATTTGTTAGGCGAATAAACATATAACTTATCCACAATGTAGCCGACGTTTAAACGTCGGCTACGACTGCGTTAATAACTGATCGACATGCCGCTCATTACTCTGTGTAGTTTGTAGTTGTAGGTATAAAACTGCTCGTAATCCATATTAGACGACTCAAGAGTATAATCATACCGCGTTACCCACGAAACATGCTTCGTAACTGGTATTTCCATGCTCGCCTTAAATATATGCTCAAAATCGATCTGCTTGCCTGACTTGTACCCGCCATCCGCATCCTGCGGTTTTCTGCTGGTGTAGTTTCTCATTAGAAAATTGTATCCGCCGCTGAGTATAGCGACAGGTTTATCCTTATGAACAAAGATGTAGGATATCTCCGGCCTTGCGTCAAAACCCAAGTAATCATAATATCGCGGTGTAAAGACGTCGTCGCTCAAAACGGCCGTTCCGCGTGAATCATAAAAATTCTGGTTGCCCGTGTTGCATGTGAATTCCGAAGAATAGTTATACTGAAATCCTTTATTCGGGGCAGGGGAGTATAGCGCACTAAGCTTTATGGAATTTCGGTACTCCTGCCGTCTTCTTCCTTCTAATATGCCATCCTCGTCTACTACCTTCTTATCTATAAAATACTTCATCAGCAGGATATATTTGAGGTCTAATGACGTATTCTTGAGATTTGTATATTTCCAGCCGGACGAAAGCTCGATTCCGTTATAATCTTTTTCATGGACTTCAGGAGCTGTTGGCGTGGCCAGCGATATCAGGGAATGATAATTAGGATATTGACGTATATACCACTTGGCACCGCTCGTCAGCTGGATGCGGCCTTTCGAAGTATCATAGACTAAATAATCAAAATCGCTGCCCGAACCCATTTCCCTGTAATCGTAAAGGCCGTTGCCCCAGCCTTCATCTTTGCTTTCTACATTTAGGTCCCAGCCGCCGAATATTGTAGGGCTTATAGTCACTTTTTCTGTCAAGAGGTATTTTGCAGTCATAGAAAGGTCGTGGTGCTGTATCTCAGTAGTTGACAGCGGCCCTTCCTCCTCCACCACAAAGAATTTCTCCCGCTGGTATGAGCCGCTATATAACGGTATAATATACAAATCGTCGTTATATTTCATGGCAGGAGCCATGGTTCCGAATACAGAGGCGCCCCACACGTCGTCACCCTTATCGGCGTGGCTGTAAGTGCCGTATGCGGTAAGGTCTACTATGGGTATCCATTCTTTGGGGCCGTGTATCGATATTTTGGGGAGAGTAACATCTATCGGCGTTCTTGTCGCCATGCCTTCCACAGTGTCATTTTTTTGAATATATCCCTTATTGCTGTCTTGTGGGACGGCCTCTGAGCCAAAAGCCTGTTTTGGAAAAAATAGGAAGAAGAGGACTGCTATAATTATAATCTTATTCTTTTCCGTCATATATAATCCTTATAAGTAGAAAATATAGCACAGAATATGAATTATGTAAAGAAAAATAGGTATTTATATTGACGAAAGTAAGAAAAGCAGGTAAAATTGGATTAACCGGAGGTGTTATTATGGCAAAGGCAACGATTGTGAAGGAATTGATAGTGAAGACACCCAACAGGGTGGGGATGCTGGCTGAGGTTGCGGGCACAATAGCGAAAAGCGGCGCCAATATAAATGCTCTAAATGCCTTTGGAGTGGAAAGCGATGCAATATTCAGAATTGTCACATCGGACAATGCGGCTGCCATCAAGGAGCTTAAGGCCAAAAAGATCGAAGTATCCGAAAAAGACGCTGTTAAGGTAGAGCTGGAAAATAAATCCGGCATGGCTGCCGAGATAGCCGAAAAGTTAAAAGCCGCCAGTATCGATATAAAGTATATCTACGGAAGCGCCTGTGGTTGCACCTGTCCTTGCGGTCTGATTCTCAATACAAGCGATAATAAGAAGACGGTCGATATTCTAAATAAATGAGGATGAGGTAGATATGGGATACCATTTTTACCACTTCTACGAAAGCGACATTCTTCTCGCCAGAACTCTAGCGACCTTTTTTAGTGAAGGCCTGCGCAAGCTTGAATACTGCATGTGGATCCCGCGCCAAAGCGTATCTGTCGATACTGCGTTAAAATCAATAAAGATGTATATCCCGGAGATAGAGGATTATCTGCTTAGCGATAAGATGCGGATAGAAAGTTTTGAAAATTGGTATCTCGCGGAAGACGGGACATTTAAAAAGAGCGTTGTCCTGGCCAGATGGCGCTCTCTATACGATGATATTATGAATAAAGGTTTTGCGATGATCAGAGTGGCGGGCGACGGTTCTACCCTGATATCGAAATACTGGGATGAGTTGGTAGAATATGAGGCTATAATAAACGACACTATCAATGATCTTAACATAGCCGCTGTTTGTACATTTAAGGGGAAGCTATATAAACCGAGCCAGCTTAAAGCGATTCTTAGTAACCACTTTTGCCCCCTTACGGTAACGCCTTAATATGCTAAAATTCCCGAACGGTTTTTTGTGGGGCTCGGCGACCTCCAGCCACCAGGTTGAAGGAGATAATCAGAATAATGACTGGTGGAAGTGGGAAAAAGACAAAAGAGTCCCCGAGCGATCCCAAAGAGCCTGCGATCAATGGAACCTTTATAAAAGCGATTTTAAACTCGCCAAATCCCTCAATCATAATGCCCACAGATTTTCACTTGAATGGAGCCGCATAGAGCCGGAGCAAGGCAGGTTTGACGCGGCTGCCGTAGCCCACTATAGAGACATGATAAAAAGTTTGCGCAGTTTGGGCATAGAACCCATTGTTACCCTCAACCATTTCACCCTTCCCTTGTGGTTTGCCGGAAAAGGAGGATGGCTGGGGGAGGGGGGCGGACGCATATTTGCCAGCTTTGCGAAAAAGATTGCAAGGGAATTAGGGGAGGATGTCTCTTATTGGCTCACTATTAATGAACCGGCCGGGCATATTAATAGCTCCTACGTAAGAGGAGAATGGCCCCCCGGAGAGCGGTCGTTCAAGAAGGCCAACCGGGCATTCATAGCCATGCTGAAAGCGCATTGCTTGGCTTATAAGGCCATACATAACGTCTATAAGGAAAAGAAGTGGCCTTCTCCTAAAGTCAGCCTGGCAAATTTTACGGTGATTTATACTCCCTGCAGGCCCGGCAATCCGGGAGATGTCATTTCCGCAAAACTGCGCGGCTATTATGTGAATAATCTTTTCCTGGATTCGCTTATGCGCGGCTTTTGCATAGCGCCCGGCATGCCGCCCACGCTTTTGCCATTAAGAAAATCCCTAGATTTTATAGGCCTCAATTATTATGCCAGGGACTATGTCCATTTTAAATGGTTTTTACCGCCCGTGATATTCGGAGATATCTGCTCAACCACCCATCATAGGGATTCCGGCAAAAGGAATTTTCTTAATTGGGAAATATACCCAAAGGGGATCTATGAGCTTATTATGGCATTCAATAAGCGTTACCGCCTGCCTATATTAATAACCGAAAACGGTATCTGCACAAAAGATGACAATGATAGGATAGATTTCATAAAAGCTCACCTAGGAGAAGTCGCCCTTGCCATAAAAGATGGGGCCCATGTTTTGGGGTACTTGCACTGGTCGTTACTAGACAATTTCGAATGGGCCCACGGCTACGGTCCGCGATTCGGGCTTATAGAAGTAGACTACAAAACGCAGCAACGGATTGTGAGACCCAGCGCCCGCGTCTATGCCGAAATAATAAAAAACAGCAATGCCCACTTACATTAGAAAAATACCCATTATCCTACTAATACTGCTATGCGGACTGTACTCGCCCGTATATTCCGAGACAAAACAAGATAATCATCCGGCGTTTAAGGAATTGCTGGATTTAAAACTGCCCAAACACACCAAAAGAGCGGCGGATAAGATAAATTCTTTTTATTATAATCTTGCGGATAAAAATATCGATTTTATAAGATTTACGGTCTCAGATTCTGAAACGAAAGGCCTCATCAAAAAAATCGAAAGAAGATACATTCTAGAGGACCCCGATATAGCAAAAAAGCTGAAAACGATCAAAATAACCGCTGCTTACAGCCCCGGCTCCGGCGTCTTAAGTTTTGAAGTCTCCAATAAGCCGGAGTTTCAGGCAGAAGGGCTTGGCGAAATAATAGAGAAGATTTTTATGAAGACCATTCCTGTCGTTATTCTTGGGATTGGAGCCCACTAAAAAACCTACCCCAAATATGCAATTTCCATGTTAACCCAGCTAAGAAAACAATTCAAATAATGCGGCCGCTATTTGTATCCGCTTCCGGCTGAAGTTGCGCGCCGCACCTTGACAAAAGAGAAAAGTTATGGTTTACTATATAGTATGGTTTACCAATTGGTAAACCATACTATA
>JAHIPI010000048.1 GCA_018894435.1 Candidatus Omnitrophota bacterium
ATGGAGATGGAAATCATCGACGGCCTGCCGCAGATTACGCCCTTTGGCATGACAGAATGGCACTCAAAGCATATGTCGAGGACCATAGAGGCGTGGATGCAGGTATTGAATATGGATAAAAATGCGCCCTTTTATAAATTAAAAGTTAATCCCCAGGATACCCCGGAGCTGGAATATATAGAAAGAGGCAATTTTTATCTCGCCTATATTGAGAGCGGAAAAAAGAATAAGTTGCTTAGGCCCATCGTAGATCCGGATCTTGTATTCGGGCCGGACGGAGACCTTTCATATCCGAGGATTTTTGCAGAAAGCGGAAATTTCAATATTCCCCAAAAACAGAAAAAAGAAGGAAAAACCCCGTCGGCGTTTTCTTACGCGCGGGTAAATATTAAACCGGCGAACAGCAAAGAAATAATATCTATAATGGGCCATGTCAAAGACTTAAAGAGCCTGAATCTCTTGCTTCCCCGCGTATCCAGGAAAGGGTATTTTTCCGCAAAGCTGAATGAGGGCCGCAAGGTGATAGACGCGCTTTCAAACAGCGCTTTTACAAAAAGCTCAAGCGCCAATTTCGATTTCTATTGCAGGTCCACATTTTTGGACAATCTGTTAAGAGGCGGGTTTCCCGTTACCATAAATATCGCCGCGCAAAAGACCGTCTTTTATGCCTATGCGCGTAAACACGGCGATCTCGAGCGGGACTACAACGCATTTTTGCTCGAGCCGTCTTATTATTCTCAGGGTAACGGCGCTTACCGCGACATGAACCAGAATAGAAGAAACGATACATTTTTCAATACGGCCGTCGGAGACGCCAACATATTGACGTTTCTTAACGCCATACAGCCGGATGGATTCAATCCGCACCTTATGGAAGGCGTAACGCTTTTTATAAAGGATAGAAAGGCGCTTGACGGAATATTGAAGGCTAACATACGAAATACCGCGGATAGGAATAAAACGAAGCAGTTTCTTGCCAAAGACTTTACGCCCGGAAGTTTTGTAACCTTTTTGGAGGAAAAGAAAGTCGATACCAGAAGAGGCGAAGAGGCGCTATTAAAAGAGGTATTATCCGTAAGCGGAAAAGAAGATATTGTCTCGCCCGGCGAGGGTTACTGGGTTGACCACTGGACTTATAACATAGACCTTTTCGAGAATTATCTCGCTTTGTATCCCGAAAGATTGAGAAATCTTCTATTAGAGAGAAAGTTTACGTTTTACGACACATATCTAAAGACAAACCCAAGAGACGAAAAATACGTTTATGCGGATGGAAAGGTAAGGCAATTGGGCTCTGTAGTAGAGGACGAAGAAAAAAGGCGCATTATAGAGCATAGACCCCGCGAACAGTATAAAGTAAGAACGCGCCACGGCAAAGGAGATGTTTATAAGACTTCGCTTTTGGTGAAACTTCTTTGTATTATAGCAAACAAAATGGCGTCTTTAGATCCTTTTGGCATCGGCATAGAGATGGAAGCGGGAAAACCCGGATGGTGCGATTCGCTGAACAATCTCCCCGGGGTATTCGGTTCTTCACTATGCGAGACTTTTGAGTTGAAGCGCCTGATCGGTTTTTTACATGCGTCATTTCGCGATTTAGACTTGAGCAGCGAATATAATATATCTTTCCCGCGCGAAATTTCCGATTTTATGATCCACCTGCATAGATTAGTCAATAAAAACCTTTCGTCGCGTTCAAAAAATGCTGACTTTGAATATTGGGATTATTCGTGGCAGAGAAAAGAAGAATACCGGCGAAGGGTCTGGTACGGATTTGAAGGAAGAGAGGCGCTTTTATCCATTGCCGAGATAAAAGTCATATTGGATAGCTTCCTTCGGAAAATAGAATCCGGCCTTAAAAAAGGTTTCAGCAAAAAAGATAAGCTCACGCATACTTATTACATTAACGAAGTTACGAGGTTCGAGTTTATCAAAAAAGGAGGAAAGCCCAAACTTAATAAAAATGGCCTTCCTAATATTAAGGCCCTGGCGTTTCGCCATAACCCCCTGCCGCTATTTTTGGAAGGGCCCGTTCATGCCCTGAGAGTGCAGGAAAACATCAAAGATGTAAAGGCGTTATATCGCGCCGTGAAGATGAGCGGGCTGTACGACAGGAAACTCAAGATGTACAAAATAAATGCTCCGCTAAAAGGCATGCCGGACGATATAGGGCGTTCCACCATATTTACCCCCGGTTGGCTTGAAAACGAATCCATATGGCTCCATATGGAGTATAAGTATCTCCTGGAACTTTTGCGAAAAGGGCTCTATGAGGAATTTTTCTCTGACTTTAAAAATTGCCTCGTTGCCTTTCAGGATCCGCATAGGTACGGGAGGAGCATTTTGGAAAACTCCTCTTTTTTGGTGAGCAGCGCCTACCCTGATGAAAGCCTGCACGGAAACGGTTTTGTGGCCCGCCTTACGGGCTCAACCACGGAGTTTTTGACAATGTGGCTTTTTATGTGCGCCGGGAAAAGGCCTTTTAAAGTCGACGAAAAAAAAGAGGTGTTCTTTGAGCTGAAACCCGTCCTGCCGGCATGGCTTTTTACCAAGGAGGGAAATAGATTTCCTAAGGACAGCTTCTCATTCTCTTTTCTTGGGGGCACACTTATAGTTTATCATAATCCCAAAAGGCGCGATACATTCGGCAAAAATGGCGTTAAAGCCGCAAGTTACATACTGAGAAAAAAGAACGGAGAAGAAGTTGTCTTAAAAGGAAACGTTATTCCCTCACCTGTTGCGCTTGAGATAAGAGATGGGCTTTATGAGAGGATAGATGTTGCCCTATCTTGACCCGTTCGACGATGCTCAGGGTCAAGCCTTAATAAGCGAAGTGCGTCGAGAGCTTGACAAGGGCGCAATCTTGTGCTAAACTTCTACCAAAAGGGAGTGTCAGCATGATTATAGAAATAGGTATAGTAGCAGGCGAGATATGGCAGCTTCTCGACAAGCACGAATCCCTGCGCATAGGCGAAATAAACGAAAAACTGAAACGACCGGAATACCTTGTCCTTATGAGTTTAGGATGGCTGAGCAGAGAGGGCCATATTGTAATAAACTGGAAAGAGACCGAGCCATATAAGGAACATAAGATTACTCTAAGGAAGTAGTAATATCGGCACAGTCGATAGCGGATATTTTTTATTCAAGGCGGAGTAAAAATAATACTTCGCCTTTTGTATATCTAACCAGGTTTCCGCCTGAGGCGGATCCGCCTTTGGCGGAAGATAAAGGGACCATATGTTTTCTCAGGTATTATCAAAAGTAAGTGTTCTATTTGTATTTTTAATTATCGGCGCCATAGCCAGATATAAGGGGTTGTTAAACGAAGAATTTAACAAGTCCCTGGCTAAGCTCGTATTGATGATTACGTTGCCCGTTTTGTATTTTTATTCGCTTGCCACCCAGTTTACCCTTGAGTTATTTAAAACGATATGGCCTTTGCCTGTCTTTGCCGTATGTTTTGTATTGCTTGCTTATTTGCTGGCTAAGTTTTTTTCCAGATTTGTGGAATTGGGCCCCAAAGAGCGGGCGACATTTATTTACCTCTCCACGTTTACTAATTGCGGTTTCCTGGCTATCCCTATAGCAAATATGCTTTATGGCACGGAAGGTGTTATGAGAGTGGTCTTTTTCAACATAGGGTTTAATATACTGTATTGGACGCTGGGCGTCTGGACATTGCGCGCGAGTAACGACACCATTCCGTCGGAAAATAACGGGATGAAGTCCTCTCTAAAAAATCTAGTAAATAGTGGGACGATAGGCTTACTATGCGGTATCATAGTAGGGGCTCTCGCGATAAAATTACCTCCGTTTATCATGGATGCCTCTAGTATGCTGGGCGCCGCTACAATACCCATAGCGCTTCTTGTCGTGGGCTCAATAATGGGAAAGGGGAATATCAGGGAGATTTATGCCCAAAAAGGCGCGCTCTCATTGATTGTGCTGTGTAAATTGGTAATCATGCCTGCTTTCGCCATTTTTATCACGGGATTTTTTGGCTCGCTCGATCCCTTAACCCGCGCTATTATAATCCTTCAGGCAGCAATGCCATCGGCTTCCACCACCCCCATATTTACTACACGTTTTGGCGGGGATTCAAAACTTGCTTCTATTGGCGTATTTGTCACCACTATCTCAAGTATCATTACTATCCCCATTATTATGTCGTTAATTTAGGCATATCTCTATAACACGCCTTTTTATTCTACTTGACAAACAGCATATTTTGTGATATCCTTACTGTGGTACAGGGCACAGTGTTTGTGCCTTTTAAAGGACACAAAGAGGCGTTCGAAAGAACGTCTTTTTTGCCTATATAGCATGAGAAGATAGGCCTTCTCATAACCCAACGAAGGGCATTCGATGCCAAGTGCGGCAGGCGGATGCCCTTTTTGCTTTAGAGGAGCTTGCGGCAGATGGAGTTCAGGATATTGCTCGAAAGAATAACCCCGGCGCTTAAAGCCGTAGCATGCAAACACGTGCTTTACGGTTTCTTTGAACCGGATGACCTGTACCAGGAGATGTGCCTCTTTCTATGGGGGCGTTTCTCGGGAGGTATGCCTATAGGCATGAATGAGGCCTATATTATAAAAGCATGCGAATTTCACATACTTAATTATATGAGGAAAGGCCGGCCGAAGGCATATATTTCAAGTATTGATGAGGTCGTTACGCCCGAGGGACTCAAGCTTGAGGATGTATTAGCGGATAAAAGGACTCTCTATTTATCAGATGCGGAGGAAAACGTAAGCATTGACGATATTAAAAATATGGGACTTACGGAAAACGAGAAGAAGGTCTTTTCACTTTTGCTTGAGGGCAATACCGTAAGAGAAGCAGCGGGGAAGCTGGGGGTTTCCCATGTCATGGTCCTCAAACACAAGAAAAAGATAATAGAGAAATGGCGAAAGAAGGTTACCAAAAGCCCCGATAATTTACTTTAAGATAGTGTAGAGCACAGTGAAATCTCTAAAACAAAGGCGTTCAATATAGCAGAGGGTCATCTTGAGCGCTTATTTATTTAAGGAGCCCGGAAAATGATAATTTTAAAGAAAGTGCTGATTATTGTTGCTTGCCTCGTTGCAATAGGCATGCCAAATAAGGCATATGCAGAAGATCTAAATATAGAAGAAGAGAAGGAGAGCTTTCCAGTGGAGGAAAAGAAGGTATCGAAGATCCCTATATCTGTAAGTGCGGATATAGCGATATATTCAGATTATATATGGCGGGGTTTTATTCTTGACGATGATCCGGTCATGCAGTCGGGGGCTGCTGTAGAGTTATACGGCCTTAAAGCCATCGCGTGGGGCAACTTTGGGATAGATAATTCCGATGATCTTGATAGCGTCGAATTTGATATAACGTTGGATTATACGTATAAATATAAAGTGTTGAGCCTGTCGGCAGGACACACCTGGTATAATTTTCCTCCCATAGACGGCCGTAGTTTAGAGTTTTATATAGGAGGCGCCTTAGATATCCTGCTTAGTCCGTCATTTGTCTGGTATCACGATTACGGCAATGAAAACCACGGCGGAGGGGATGGCGACTACTTTATTTTCTCAGCGGCACACGGCTTTCCTTTAATGAAGTTTGGCGAGAATGATATAACGCTAGACATAGGTGGCCATATCGGATACAACCATAAACTGTTTATGGACGGTGACGGAGGGGATTTTGCGATAGGAGGAGGGCTGACGATACCTATTAATAAGTATGCCTCTTTTATTCCGTCGGTAGCTTATTCAGTGTCTTTTGGAGATTTGGCTCGCGAAAATGACGGTAACCAGAAGGATAAATTATATTTCGGTGGGAAATTAGTGTTTTCCTATTGATTAAGGAGGTAGAAAATGACCATAACTGAAATTAATACCGGTATTGATACCCTGTGGGTTCTTATCGCGGCATTCTTGGTATTTTTTATGCAAGCCGGTTTCGGCATGGTTGAGGCCGGTTTCATACGGGCCAAGAATACATGCAATATACTTACCAAGAATTTTCTTGATTTTTGCATGGCCTCAATAGCGTTCTTTATGTTCGGATATGCCATAATGTTCGGCTCAGGTAATAGTTTTATGGGGCTCGAAGGTTGGTTTTTATCCGGAGCGAAGTCAGGGTCAAACGTTCCTTTATATGCATTTTGGTTGTTTCAAGCGGCCTTCTGCGGCGCCGCGGCTACGATTGTGGCCGGGGGCGTAGCCGAAAGGATGAAATTTTCTGCTTATCTGATGTATTCGTTTATAATATCCGCGCTGATCTACCCTATTGTCGGGCACTGGATATGGGGCGGTGGATGGCTGGCTAAGTTAAATTTTGCAGACTTTGCGGGTTCAACGGTAGTGCACTCCGTAGGAGGATTTGCCGCTTTAGTCGGGACTATAATGTTGAAACCGAGACTTGAGAAGTACAATCCAGACGGAACTAGCAATGTAATCGCGGGCCATTCTATACCCCTGGCTTCATTGGGTGTTTTTATTCTCTGGTTTGGGTGGTTTGGTTTTAATCCCGGATCTACACTGAGCGTAGGCGATGGTTCTTTAATAGCGCGGGTTGCTATCAATACCAACTTAGCCGCTGCCATGGGAGGTATAACCGCACTTATTAGCGTTTGGAGGATGTTCGGAAAGCCGGACTTATCCATGGCTATGAATGGCGCGCTGGCCGGCCTTGTGGCCATAACTGCTTCGTGTGCCTATGTAGAACCCTGGGCAGCAATTATCATAGGAGGTATAGGAGGCGTGATAGTGGTACTTGGAGTAGTTCTTTTGGATAAGTTACATATAGACGATCCTGTGGGCGCTGTGTCCGTACACGGATTAAACGGTGTATGGGGAACATTGTCTATCGGATTATTTGGCCAAAAGGCGCTGGCGTTAGCCAATGATGGCTTTTTTTACGGAGGAGGATTCACGCAGTTGGGTATTCAGCTCCTTGGCGTTGTAGCTGTGGTATCTTTTATAGTAGTCTCTATGACCATAGTTTTTAAAATTATAAATGTCCTTGTCGGGTTGAGAGTATCCAGAGAAGAAGAGCTAAAAGGGCTCGACATAGGTGAACACGGCATGGAGTCTTATGCGGGATTTCAGATATTTACGACTCAATAGGGGGAGGGATAGATATGAAATTAATTATTGCGATGATACAACCTCATAAGCTTCCTGATGTCAAAAGGGCATTATACGAAGCAGAGGTATACAAGATGACAGTTACCAACGCCCTGGGCTGTGGCCAACAAAAAGGGTATACGGAGACATATAGAGGCGTGATTCAGGAAGTAAACCTATTGAAAAAAGTTCGCCTCGAAATAGCCGTGAACCAGAACTTTGTCGAACCCACCATAGCCGCGATTATAAAAGGCGCCAAAACCGGAAATATCGGAGATGGGAAGATATTTATTATTGATCTTCCCGAATGCGTAAGGATAAGGACCGGCGAAAGAGGCGGCG
>JAHIPI010000049.1 GCA_018894435.1 Candidatus Omnitrophota bacterium
ACGCTCAACTTTTGCGTAAACTTCAGGCAATGGAAACCGCTCTTCAGAATAATGCGAAGATCGTGATCCCGTCCGATTCGGAGTTGGTCAACGTTATCGGCGAAATGGCCGGTGTACTGCCGCTAAAGAGGGAAAAGAGGGAAGAAAGTAGATAAAACCGAGTTCTCTAACAGGGTGATAATGCTATGGCATAGCAAATATCTACGAAAGGCTTGATATGTATGATGAAGCCGTTGTGTATTATGAAAAAATTATGAAGGATCAACCGAATGATGATGGTAATCAGCTTAGTTTAGGAAAGTGCTATCTTAAGAAAGGCGATCTCGCAAAAGCTAAAGGTATCTTTGAGAGAATTGTGGCATCAGAATCAGGAGATGCTTACAGCAAAGAATCTGCACAGTCTCTACTGTCGGGATTAAACAAGCCTCCGCTATAGCTAGCGCAAACCGGCACAATCGTTTCTACTATAAAGATGAAAGGGCGCAGGAGGATCCGAGTGTGAACAGGCGTCACCAATTTTACTTTTCTAACACAACCATTTTTTGCATAACTTGTTTATTTATAAGTAGTTAAGCAACTATAGTCGCTAGTTATGTTAAATCTTAAAAAAGGTTGTTTTCATTCATTGACATATACCATATAGCATGGTATACTTATAGGGTACTAAATAGCGCGAGGTGTAATGTGGCGAAGTCCAGAATTGTATTTCGCTTTTTTGTTCGTTTCTTTCTAACGGCCTTTATAATAGTGGCGCTAACGCAGGTCACTGAAGCGGCCGCGCCCGTTTTAAATTCTATCATCCTATCCGACTCCGATTCCGGGTCCACAGATTATACTAATAATAGTATTATCAGTGTTTCTCTCAGTATTTCCGGCTCACCCACGCAAATGATCCTTTCAAGATATAATGACTTTCATGATGCGACTTGGGTAGCTTATGCAAGCCCCACAACTTTTAGTTTCGGTGTTCCTGCGCCTAATGGCACGCAAATAGTCTATTGTAAGCTTAGAAATGCCGCTCTAGAGGAAAGCAACGTAGCCCAAGACAGTATTTGTGTGGATACATTTCGGCCTTCTATATCGACCGCTAATTCAGGACCGGTTAATACGACTCATGTAGATATAATGTTCAATGAGATGATAATTGTAGGCGCAGATAATCCTGCCAACTATACGATTACAAGCGGCATAACAGTGCTTGGCGCGCAGTTTGTGTGGGTGCCGTCGCCTGGACTCTTTAAATATAGATTAGCGACAACTCCTCAAATACCAGGAGTTCAATATACTGTAACAGCATCTACCAATCTGCAAGACCCGGCAGGCAATCTCATTGATCCTAATGGCAGAACGCTTACTTATACAGCAGTATCAAGTACAGATACTATATCGCCCCAAGTCAATAGTTTTCGCATACAGGACGGAGATGCTTATACCAAAAATCTCAATGTCAGTATCTTAATGACGGAAAGCGACCAGGGCGGCCTAGTCTCGAAGTGGCTAATAACTTCTATTTTGTCAACCCCGCCACCCAGCGCCTTTACGCTTACATCAAGGCCGACCTCGTATAATCTAAGCGCCGGAGACGGCACAAAGATTCTATATGCCTGGGTTATGGACGATAGCGGTAATGTAAGCTATTATAATCCCTCCAATTCAGCCGATTCTATTATTCTCGACCAGACGCCGCCTACAGCCAATGCAGGTGCGGATAAAAACGCGGAAATCAATACCTCGGTCAATTTTGACGGCTCAGCTTCAACCGATAATTACGAAATATCCACATATGTCTGGAATTTTGGCGACAATTCGGACACCGAAGAGGGCGTTACCGTATCCCATTCTTATACTTCTCAGGACACATATGCCGTAACGCTTACTGTCTATGATGCAGCGGGTAATACGGCAAGTGATACCGCAGTCGTTACGGTAGGCGGCGAGCCAACTGAACCGACATACTTAGAAGTAAAAGGGCCGAATCCCGATTATAACACTATTACAGAAGCAATGACTCATATAGCGGAAAGCGGTACCATCTATGCCTATCCCGGCGAATACTATGAAGACGTCCATATGAAAGAAGGCGTTATCCTTAGGGGCGACAACAATGCCACAACCATCATTAAAGGAAATATCTTCTTTGAGGAAGTAGATGGAACAATTGACAATTTTACAGTACTATTTCAGGAAGGGACGATATTATCTTTTACAAATACCAATTATGTGGATTGGAATCTTGTTGCGGATAGTGGCATAACCGCCATTAATTCCATACCTATTATAAAGAATTGTATTATTAAGCCCGATCTAGACTTCATAAATTACGAGGGCGGCTATGACCCGCCGTTACAATATTACGGCAAGGCCATACAAATATGGAATATGTACGGCACTGACGATGTAACCCCGCAAGTCGAAAGCAATCTTATTCAAAACACAGACTGCGGCATATATTACTTCTCGCAGGCCTTCGGCGGAGCCATATTAGGAAATATAAAGAATAATACCTTCTATCACAACAAAAACGGCGTAATACTCCGCATGCACAAAGAGAATCCACATATTTATAATAATATATTCGATAATACTATTGACTCTGCAGACTTTGCCATATTTTTTACCTATGAAGATGGCGCGTTATTCGACCAACGCAAAGCTAACATAAACAATAACCTCTTTAACCAAAATACTAATAACTTCTGGCTTGATTCAGCGGCAGCCCAGTTTAACTTGATCTATATCCAGGGCAATATCGAAGATGATCCCGAATTCGTAAATCCACTTAACGATAACTTCTATTTAGAGCCTACTTCACCTGCCTTAACAGGCGGTGAAGAGGGTACGCTTATGGGCGCATATACTGAATTTGTGTCGCAGTTATTTATAGAGATAGCAGCTCCTCAAGACGGAATTACAATATACGCTGAACCATAATATAAAGGATGGCTTACGATGTATTCCTATGCTAAGGCTGATAGAAAAAGATTCACAAATACGCTTTTAGCTGCTACTGCGGCATTGATCTTAATACTGACCACTTGGGCTTCTTCTATTTTCGCCGAAGGAGTAAGTACGGGCCCAGCTCTTATTGCCGAAATATGCGCCGAGAACAATATCACCGCCACAAAAGATGAGATTGCGGAATTAGCTGCTTCCGATAAAGGAACGACTTCTTTTTGGGGCTTAAAAATGGCGGCGGAAGAAAAAGGATTTATAGCTAAAGGACTAAAGACAGATATAAGCCACCTTAAAGAACTAGCCGATACCGGATATGTCATTGTTATATTAAGCGAAAACCGCACCTATGTGCGCGTAAAGGATGTATCGGATTGGTTCGTTAATGTTCATAATCCCTCAGGTTATCCAAAAGCAGATTCTATTTCGAAAGATGAATTCGGAAGAGAGTGGGACGGTAAGGTTTTATTTATCCAGACACAAGAACAGTCTCAGGAAACCGCACCAGCCCCTCTTGGCAATCAGCCGTTAGCCGAAAGCATGGAAGCAGCTGCCTTATCAAGCGAACCTCAAGTTGTATCTCTATCCGAAGGTGAAATGCAGACAACCGAAGGGTCGAACCCATGTGCAAATCCTGCCGGTCCTGCCGGGCCGGATAATAAAGAAGAGACAGAAGACCCTGTAATTTTGACGAATGGGAATCTCCATTCAACCGAGGCCGATTTTTTCATAGAAACCCGTGGACTTATCCCGCTTGAGCTGACAAGGACCTACAATTCACAGGTTGTCTCTGACCTAGAAGGTTGGCAGCCGGAAGGAGGGGCTGGCCCATGGGCGGCAAGAGACGGCGTATATAATGCATACGGCGACAGAAATCTAACGACACGCTCATGGAAAAACTTCACCTTAACAGCTGACGTAAAAACGATAACTCCTGGTACCAATCCGTGGGAAGTTGCATGGGTAAGTTTTAGGTATACAGACAGGGATAATAGGTACTATTTTATAATCAAAACCGACGGAATTCTTGAGTTGACAAGAGTAGTAAATGCGCAGATGACACAACTGCGACAGAAATCGTCGAGCTATAACCCATTAAACTGGAACACGATCAAGATAGAAGCCAATGAAACCAATATAAAAATTTATGTCAATAATAATCTCGAGATCGATTATACTGATTTCGCTCCCATTCTCGAAACTAAACCCATAAGCCTTGAAGCGAGATACTGCTACGCCCAGTTTGATAACGTAAGAATCCAAAGCGGCGCGGAAAACCATTTCTATGATTTTAATACTCCTGATAGGACCGAGCCATTCGGCAGAGGATGGTCATTTAACTACGGAGTTTTTATAAAGGAATTAAGTAATGGCAACGTTAAAGTTATACGGGAAGACGGAAGAAGCGATCTTTTTGTCAAGCAGGTTGATAGCAGCTATTTACCATCTTCCTGGCTTCATGAAACACTGACAAAAGACGGAAGCGGCTTTGGCTTGAGGAAGAAAGACGGCACAATCTATCGCTTTAATCTTTCGGGACGGCTTGAATATCTCGAGGATAGATTCGCAAATAGAATTACCCTTACTTATGAAAATATCTACGGCGCAGAGCGGTTAAAATACGTTACGGACTCGACAAATAGGCAATTTACCTTTGAATACTGGCCTGATGGCAGAGTTAAAGAAATTAAAGATCCCACAGGTATTCGTAAATATCAATATGTCTATACTGGGTTAAACCTAACACAAGTAATAGACTTAAGAGGTAACTCAAAATATTATGAGTATAACCCTGTTACGAATTTAAGGACGGCTTATATTGATAAGGAGGGCAATAGATACGAATATACATATACCTATAACGCAAGAGTCCATGCCCAAAAAGACCCGGATTTAAAGATAACGACCTTTGAATACTGGTGGGACACAACATGGGTCACAAATAATACCGGTGAAACATGGTTATATCATTTTTACGCAGGTAGTCATATGCTTTTAGAATTGAACGATAACCTAGCCACTTCTACGACATATTCGTGGGACGGAAGCAATAATTTAACACAAGTAAACGAGGTCTACAGCAAAACGACAAAACTTGAATATGACACGCAAGGCAATGTAACCAAGATTATTGACGCTGAAAACGGCGTAAGCTATCCTACCATCATCCAATACGACCCTGATTACAGCCTGCCGACCTATAAGAAAGACCCTGAAGGCAACGAAACTACCTTTGTATATGATAACGGCAAGCTTACTGAAATCCGCGAGCCTCTTAATAAGACAACGCTCATGACATATTATCCTTACGGCAAAATTCAGACACTTACAAACGCCGAGGGAAATCTAATGGAATTCGAATACGACCAATGGGGCTATCCAAAGAAGATAAAACGGCATACGGAAGCAGGCATTGTGGAGCGGAATCTTACCTATGACATCGTCGGCAACCTCTTAAGCGAAACCGACGAGGAAGGTAAAACCCGAAACTACATCTACGATGAAAATAACAACCCAAAAGAGATAAAAGACGGAAGCAATAACATTATCGTATCAACCACCTATGACAAAAACGACAACCCCAAAACTGTAACAGATTCTTTAAACCACACTATCACCTATGAATATGATTGGACTGGGAACCAGACAAAAGTAACAGAATACGACGAATTCGGTATTGAATATACTACGGAACTTACTTACGACAATAAAGACTATCTCCATCTTGCTAAATCCGACCTTATAAGTATAAAAGACCAGGAAGGCAATATAACAAACATCCTATACACAAAAGAAACCGCAGGTGACGGCGATAGAAAAGTTATTATTGCAACGGACGCTGAAAATAGAGTTACTAAAAAGCAATTCGATAAACTCTACCGGCTTGCTTACTTACAGGACGCGGCGGGCAAGAAGACATATTATAGCTTTGATTACCTTAAGAGGTTAAAGACTATAACCCATCCTGACAGTACAAGCGAGGCCTATACTTATGATAGAAACAGTAAGATTGCCACAAAGCGCGACAGAAAATATCAAACTATAACATATCAATACGATGCTTTAAATCGTCTTGAACATAAAATATATCCTAATGCGACCCAAATCAACTATGCATATGACAAAATTAATAACTTAAAGAATGTTGTATCGCCGAACGGCACTACGGTTATGACGTATGACAAGCTTAACCGCCGTAAAGACATCACTTACCCTGAAAGCAAAACCGTCGCCTATGAATATTATAATAACGGCCTGCGCAAGAAGCTGATATATCCTGACAGCACATATATCACCTATCACTACGACAATCTGAACCGCCTCACTGATATAAAAGATTCATCCGGCAATGTGATAGCCCATTACGACTATGACGGTTTTACTAATAGGCGTGGCACCCTTACTTACTTAAACGGCACATCTATCGACTATGAATATAACGACTTAAGCAGAATCAAATCCCTGAAGAATAAACTGCCGGCAGGAACGGCATTCTCCCAATTCGACTATACCTATGACAAAGTCGGTAACCGTAAGACTATAACCACCAATGAAGGCTTATATGCCTATGACTACGATAGGACGTACCAACTTAAGGACGTAACCTACCCCGATATGCGTACCGCCCACTATGAATACGATGATATGGGCAACAGAGAGTATGCTGATGAGCTTGGAGAACATTGGAACTATACTTTAAAGACTAATGGCCTCAATCAATATGCTTCAATTACCAAGACGAAGCATAATATAGATGTAGGCGGTACAGCCAAGGGTGACAATCCAAGCGTTACCGTTAATAGTGTTAATGGTAAAGTTTCGGGCGAGGAGTTTTTAGCGGAGAGTGTGACGCTTAATTCCGGGAACAATGTCGTAATGGCCTCGGCGATTGACCAATCGGGAACATTATCAGACTATATAAATCTTACGCTTGATACATCAGCACAAAAGACCTTCACTTATGACAATAACGGCTCATTAACGGGCGTAGCCTGGAGAGCAGAGCAGACTACTTATGCCTACGACTATGAAAATCGCCTTATACGCGTCATTGCGAACTCGCCGGAGGCGAGTGAAGCAATCTATAAGTATGACTACCTTGGCAGGCGCATCGAGAAGAATGTCGATGACGTAATAACCAAGTACCTCTATGACGGTGAAAACATAATTGCGGAATACGACGGCTCAAACAACTTAATAGCCAAGTACGTCTACGGTCCTAGCATTGACGAACCAATAAGACTTGAAAATGCCACAGGCGTATGCTATTATCACTTTGACGGACTAGGTTCCGTAACCGATCTTTCTAATAGTTCAGGCAGCCATATCGAGCATTATACCTACAGTCCTTTCGGCAAGACGAAGATTTATGATCCCGCAACAGGCTTAAAACGCAATAACAGCATTGTGGGCAATTACTATCGCTTTACGGCCAGGCAATGGGACCCAGAAAGCAGCCTCTATTATTACCGCGCAAGAATGTATGATCCGAACATGGCGAAGTTCTTGCAAGCGGATCCTGCGGGATATGATGCCGATGTAAATCTGTATCGCTATTGCTTAAATAATCCGTTGAACTTGGTTGATCCAAGGGGGCTGGAAGGCAGTAAGAAGACGGGAAGGACAGGCTCTGCGACTTTCACGTACATGAGAATCTTTGGCATGCCTACTATTATTGTTACGTGGAATACATCCGAAGGAAGGTTTGCAGAATTTTTAGCGAGTCTACCACCCGGAGTTTTTGCTTGGCTTATGCAAAACGCGAGAGGGAATTTGCCGGAAGGTTCTCTTGCAGAGTTTGATTTCTGGTCATTTTATAAAACTCTAAGATATGTAAGAGATGTTATCCATAATATGTGTAAAACGGAAAATAATTTTGGCGATGATTTTATAAAAGGACTATGGGATTATGCGACAAGTGAAGAAGGTGGTATTAGACATATTGAAGAAAATGGTGAGCTAGTGCTTGATAACCAAAAAAAGCAAATTGATATTATAGGAGACATTATGCAAGACCTGTGGAGTCAAGGTGGCCAATAGGTATCCTATGAATAATGAAATAGAAAAAATAAAATGGACGATTAAAGACGTCATAATTGCATTAACTTTAATTTTTGTAGCAACATTTATTATCTTATTCACAATAACCATAGTGGTTTTTTCTTTAAAAGAAGAAATAGCGATGAGCAAGGAAGTACCTTTAATAAAAGAAATAGTAATATTATTTTCAAAATTGGTTATAGCGTCTTCTATAAGTCTAATTGTTTGGTTCTTTTCTTTAAAAAAATATCACTGCAAATGGAATGCGTTAGGTTTCGTTTTTAAAAATGCAAAAAGAGATATTCTAATAGGAGCATTAAGCGGCGTATTGATCTTCATAATAGTTAACTTAGTGCGCATACCTTTTCTCCATACCAAAGCCATTATTGCGGTAGGAGAAGGTTTTAA
>JAHIPI010000050.1 GCA_018894435.1 Candidatus Omnitrophota bacterium
ATAGGAAATTACTCGAGGTTCGGAGCTTTCCCTTCGGTGCCGACAGGACGGATATACATCATGTAGAGAAGCTTATCATCGATAAGTATCTGGGCATTCCTTATAAGCATAGGGGCCGGGAGATAGCTGGCCTGGACTGCTGGGGATTATTGAAGCTCGTATATGCGGACCTGGGTTTCAGATTGTTTGACATTGAGGATCTGGAATATGGTCAGGCTTGGGGGCTTCGCAATAAAGATTATTTCAAGGAAAATTACGTCAATGACTGGGAAAGGAGCGAGGTTCCCAAGGTATTGGACGCGGTGTTGTTTTTAAACTCCCGGGGAGTGGCTAATCATGCGGGCGTCATTTTCAAGAACAGGAAGTTTATTCATTGTTGCCGGGCAGGCGTGATTGTGTCAAGGCTGGATGATGGCTCTTGGAAGAAAAGAACCGAAGGCTTTTATAGGTTAAGGAATAAAGCATGGTAACTATACGCAATATCGAAAATCCTTTTAAATTAGACCAGGCGCAAATCAAAGAATTCGATTATTCACGAAGTGAGACTGTTCGTAGTTTACTGGATAAGTCAGAGTTCGATTATAAAGATAAGCGGGTTATTGTCACAGGCAAAAAGATCAAGGATCTCAATGTCCGGGTTGAGCAGGGAGACGAGATAACCGTTATCCCCGAGGTAAAGGCGCCGGTAATAGCTGTTATCTCTTGGATTGTCTCAGCCATAGCGGCGTATGCGATAGCCCACCCTTTTATATTTGCTTTCTTTGTACTATCCATGGGCTACTCGATTTATCAATACATGAACCAGCCGAAAATGGCTGATTTTAATTTAGGGTCCGTTGGATTGGACGAAGGCTCGCCCACATACGGATGGGATGGCGTTCAGACAATACAAGAGGTCGGAGTGCCGGTTGCGGCCGTTTATGGTGAGCATAAAATCGGCGGTAATATCATAAACCAATTCATACGGGATGATGGAGGTAAACATTATTTGAATGTGCTCCTGGCTTTATGCGAAGGTGAAATCGAGGCAATTGATGATATCGAAATCAATAATAATTCAATCGATAATTTTGACGGCGTTGACACAGTCAAACGTTACGGCACGAATGATCAGTCATTAATCGAAGATTTCGAGGATCTGCATAATCTTTATACAGTTAATGTGAATCTTTTGAAAGACGACCCTTATGTTTATGAGACGATTGATTCGGATGTCGAAGGGTTCGAGATTCTTTTAAGGTTGAATAACGGGTTGTATCAACAGAGTTCTGGCGGCGGAATAAACAGCTGGAGCGTAACCTATAGAGTGGAATACAAACTGCATACCTCAGGCATTTGGATCGATTTGGGCGAGACGACTATTTCCGATAATTCCCGTTCCCCTGTCAGAAGGACTTTCAGGAAAACAGGGCTTACTCCAGGACAGTATGATATTCGGGTGACGAGAACATCTGATGACAGTTCCCTGGATCCTTTAAAGCAGGGTGATTTGGCCTG
This sequence comes from Candidatus Omnitrophota bacterium, assembly GCA_018894435.1. Classification (NCBI taxonomy): domain Bacteria; kingdom Pseudomonadati; phylum Candidatus Omnitrophota; species Candidatus Omnitrophota bacterium. The sequence continues at coordinate 1,498 of JAHIPI010000050.1, forward strand.
GTATCAATTGGATGAATTGAAAACTGATAGTCTTAATTATCCAAACACAGCCTTATTGGGATTAAAGCTTTTAGCTACAGATCAGCTTTCCGGCGGCATGCCTAATATCACGACTATTGTTAAAGGCAAAAAAATCCTCGTTCCTAATATCTTAAACGGTGTGACTCCTGTTGATTGGGAAGATTATTATTGGGATGGGTCTGATTATAGATTGTTAGCAGACGATACATTGCTTTCCTGGGACGGCTCGACCTATGTCGAGAAATACTGCGCCAATCCTGTATGGTGCTTGAAAGATTTCATAACGAACGCCCGGTATGGGTTAGGCGAATTCATATCCATCGGGAATTTGGACTACGCTTCCCTTTTAGAGATGTCGAGGTATTGTGAAGAAAAGCTTGAGGACGGAGCGGGCGGATATGAAAAGCGGTTTAGAATGGACGTCGTAATCGATTCCAATACAAAGGCGCTGGACGTTTTAATTCAGTTATGCGCCACGTTCAACGCTATGCCGGTATATAGCGCAGGCGGAATATCATTTAAGATCGATAAGCAGGCGAATCCAACACAGCTATTCAGCATGGGCAATATCGTCAAAGATAGTTTCGTTCAAAGTTGGAAGACGCTGAAAGAAATTCCAAACGTAATCGAGATTCAGTTTATGGATAAAGCTAAAGGATACCGGCAGGAAACAATAGCATATATTGATGAGGACGCCCTGGCGGTTGGAGATCCTATGCGCAAGAGCCAGGTTAGGTTGTTTACTACAAAAGCAAGCTATGCTATCCGTGCAGGCAGATATGCATTGAAGGTGGCTAAGTATATTAATAGATCTATTTCGTTTAAGGCTGGGATTGATGCGGTTGCCTGCCAGGCAGGAGATATTATTTCGGTTTCGCACGATGTACCTCAGTGGGGTTTTTCGGGCAGGGTTCAGGCAAGCTCGACAACAACGCTGGTAAAGCTGGACCGGACGATGATGATCGAAGACGGCAAGTCCTATAAGATTCAAGTCAGGTTTTCCGACGATACGATAGAAGAACAATCTATCACATCTCCCACAGGGAATTATACAGAGGTGGAATGTACGGCGTTTGTATCTGCACCACAGGCGTTTGATGTATATGCGATTGGCGAAACGAATAAAGTCAAAAAGGATTTCAGGGTTGTGTCTATCCAGAGGGAAGGCAAGGATGAAGTCCAGATATCAGCTTTAGAATATAACGAGAATGTTTACGACGATAGCGATGTAATCATACCGGATAATAACTATTCTTCTTTGGACTTTACAATTCCTTTGGTTTCAAATGTAGTATTGACTGAAAGAGTGATTGTCCTGGCAGACGGCACGATAGAAAACGCAATGGATGTATGTTTCGAACTTCCCGACATGAGCGATTCAGAAGTAGTGAATAGGTTCAAGGGAGCCAACGTTTATTATTCTGACAACGACGGTTTGAACTGGTATTACGTAGGATACACCGAAGGAAACAGCATGTCGATAATCGGTAATATAGAAGTCGGCTCGACTTATAAAGTTTGCGTAACAAGCGTATCTTACGATGGCCAGGAAACAGCAAAGGCCGATTCTCCCACTGCCGAGATTACCATTACCGGTAACACTACGCTACCCAATGACGTTTCGAATTTTGCTTACACTTTTTTAAATGAGATAGTCTTTTCCTGGGATGAAATCCCGAATATGGATTTGGCGGGCTACGAGATCAGGACAGAAGACGCAAATTGGGGAACGCAGAGTGCCGCCCTCATATATAGCGGGCTGGCAAACACATTCACGATCGTTACGCCATCATCAAGAAGCCCGGGCACGTATTATATCAAGGCTTATAATACGTCCGGCAACTATTCCGAAACAGCACAGTCTGTAGCGCCGACAAACGCGGCTCCTTCTACGCCAACCATAGCGGCTACGCAGTGGTTCGGGTTTGCGAAGATAGAATGGACTGATGTTAGCGATACGGATTTAAAATATTATGAAATTTATAAGTCCCCTACCAATGTCTGGGGCGGAGAAGAATTTTTAGAGGTGAAGGTTTCCGGCACAGCGGCGACGGTTCAGGGTAATGCCCCGGCTGACGCCAAGGCTGATGCGGCGGATACAACAAGCATTACAGATGCAGATATAGCTGGCTATGGCACTGATTATTTTGTTGGCGATGTGATCGTCCAGACAAGCGGTACTTATAAAGATCAGCAGGCAGTAATCACGGCCTACAATAATTCGACAGGGCAGGTTTCAGTGGCTTCCTGGCCGTCCGGCACGCCTGATGTTGATGATGAGTTCGTCATAAAAGACAGGGCTTACTATAAAGTAAGGGCGGTAGATACTTATGGGCCCGGGAGCTTCTCTTCTGCTGTTACGATTAACTTTACACCTTTAACCGAAGCGGAAATAGGCGACGCTATAATATCGGCAAGAAAGCTTATTGCGGGAGAATTGATTACTTTATCCGCTCAGATAAAAGACCTTATTGTCACAAACGCAAAAATCCTCAGTTTGGATGGCGGCAAGATCACAGCAGAATCCATAACGCTTTCCAAATTAGCAAGTGACGCTATCCCGCCTAAGACGTATTATCAGGATGCAGAGCCTACCTCTGGTATGAACGACGGAGATTATTGGATTGACACAGACGATGATAATAAGCTTTATATCTACCAGGTTGATACATGGGAAGTAGTATCCGAGAGCGGTGGCGGCGGAGGTATAACTGTCTTTCGACAAGACGCTATTCCCACCGCTTTATCCACAGGTGATTTATGGATTGATACTGACGACGGAGACAAGATGTACCGTGCTACTAATCCAGGTGATGATCAGATAATTGCAGGAGAGTGGGAATTGATAGATGCGGCTACTGCGACAGGCTGGGCGCACGGCTCTGATATAACAAAGATTGATGGCGGGAAAATTTATACAGATTCAGTCACTGCCGATAAGATAAATGTAAATCAGTTAGATGCCTTGGCGATCAATACCGGGAGCTTGACGGTAGATGAGATTATCCAGGTCGGCGATAATAAAGTGGTAATAGACGGAGCGAATAAGGTTATAAAGGTATACGATGCTTCGAGTAATTTAAGAGTAGAATTGGGGCTATTGTCATAACATGGCTGATTACGGACTAAGGGTAAAAGATGCTGTAGGGAATACGATATTGAGCATAACCGATAAAATTACACGGTTGATGTGGAAATCAAGCCACACAAATTCTGCGGGTAATTCGGGAGAGTTAAGCCAAATAGACGGTATCTTGACTGGCAATTTTGCCGTTCCCGTCAATGCCGATGTATCTAAAACGGCACATATTGTATCGAGAAGTGGAAATGTAATCAGCTGGACGACATTTAGTTATACAATTCAGCTATCGCCAGCCGATTGTGTAATATTTTGTTTTGCTTATACATAGGGGTAGCTTATGTCGGATTATGGATTAAAAATAAAAAATTCGGACAGTGAAATACAAATAGATTCCTTATATAGAAATTATGTTTTGGAGAAAAGTGGGAGTCTTGATATAAACGGGCTCCAAAGCATATCTATCGCTAATAATCCTAATCCCCCAATAGCGGCGGTTAGACCTACTGGCGGGACGGACAGGGTATGTGGTGTTTTTGATGTAAGCTATTCTTCCCCAAATTATACGGCAGTAAGATTTTTTGGCGGGAAAGAATTTGCTGGTGGCGGTTCAGCATCTTGTTCCTTTGATTATAAAATATATACATTATTGGAAAATAAAAGCGCTGAGGCATATGGGTTAAGAGTATATGATGCGGGAGAAAAGTTGGTTTATGATAGTGGTCGTATCCCGTTTAAAATATTGGAAGTGGGTAGCGCTACTATTGGAACTACATATAATCATCCAAACCATACGGATCCTTACTATATCTTTTCTCCTTGGCACTCTGGTATTGTCGGTATATATTATCCGCCTCAAGGTCCTGTATTTAGTCTTAAATCCGGTATTGGTAAACAGAGTTCTACAAGCGTAAAGGGTATGTGGACGATTTGCGCTCAGCTTGGTGTAACTAATATGAATTTTGCGGACTTTTCCGGAACGACATTTACGATAATTTTATGTGAATGATAGGTATGGGGTTATTGTCATAATGGCATACGGATTGAGAGTTAAACAAGCTGATGGGACTGTTATTTTAAATACGCCGGATATGGCTGGCCGGATACGGTATTCTAATGTCGTTGCGGCTGGAGCATCAAGCTCTACTACGTTGTCAGATATAGCAGGAAAAACGGTTTATGCTTTTTCTATACCGTTAGAAGAAAATAAGCTTGC
>JAHIPI010000051.1 GCA_018894435.1 Candidatus Omnitrophota bacterium
TCAATATAAGTTGTCATGCAGGAACTCCCATCCTGAGAGTCAAACACGCCCATATCACCGCCTAAAAGATTCGGTTTTGTGCCGTCATTAAAATCATCTACATGTAACTCGTTAGGCGTCACACGAAGCTCAAAATGCGTAATCTCACTCCAATTACCTGCCTTGTCAAGCGCTTTAACATGGAAGTAATACAATCCTTCCGTTAAATCATAAACCTGCTGCATAACTTGGCCCTCGATAACATCATCAACTATCGTATTGGGTTCCTCGTCCAAGATAAAGGAGTATCCCTCAATACCGCTTGTGTCATGTGCTATCCAGGTAAATACGACTTTCCCTGAATTTACAATGTGAGATTTTGGATATAGGACTTCGGGTGCCTCCGGTGGAGTGGTATCTAAATCTACATCATAGATCCATGACCAGCTAAAAGGCGATGGAATGGCATTTCCGGCTTTATCGCTAACCTCGAGCAAACTTACATTTATCTCTTGGCCATCGGTAAAAACTAAAGACGCTGGACTTATTCTATAAGGTGAGAATGTTAAGATCTGGGACGTAGAGTTATAATATAAGGCTGGACTAAATACCTCATAGATCGCATCTTCTACTTTAAACTTTATTGTTTTCTTATCCACGCCAAGGCCAGGATCATCACTAATTGAAAGGGTTATAATTGGGCTTCCGCTTATAGCCCCGTTCGCAGGATATGGTGAACTTACTCGCGGCGGAGTATCATCTTTCAAAATCATATAGTGGTTCGCATCTGACCAGTTACCCGCGCTATCCTTAGCCCTTATATGGAAATACCAGGTTCCATCTGCCAGACCATTATATGTTGTAGAAATAGCGGTACCTTCACTTACATTATCAGGTACGGTATTTGCCAACTGATCTATTGAGTAACTGTATCCTGCTGCGGCTGGTTCTCCACTAGGCATAACCCAATTAATTCCAAACGGTTGAGTTACGGATTTTGTAATTATAAAATTATCAATCCAATAGGCAGCGCCTGCCGCATTATTACCTCCCGGTATTGTTGAATACCAGTAATCCATATCCCACTCGCCCATTATTATTTCAGTAACTGTAAAAGAGGGTGCGCCGGGATACTGGTTTTCAAGCAACCTCAGCAAATCAATCTCAGCATGATGCCATTCATTATCGGCAATCACATCTTCAACCTCTCCTATTGTTTCTATTGAAGAACCTACTTCATTAGGATCGTCTGTAAACCGTATTTCATCCCAGACACCGTTTACTTTTACCCTAAAATTGGTCTTCACCCCTTCCGGTATCTTATAATCAAAGCTCATTATAGGATATTGTGCAGGATCAAAACTATCTTCCAAAACATAACATGAAAAATCTCCGCCTTCGTGAGTATTAACTATCTGGGCTGAGAACTTTCCCGTTAGAGATGTGCTGCCGTCCTGATAAACAGTGGCCCCACTTATTCCGCTTCTATTTCGCCAGTCTCCTAAGTTATCCTCGAATGTGTTCTGGCAAATTGAAGGATCGGTGGACGAATATATCGAAGGTACGCTTGGCGGCGTAGTATCATCTACACTTATAGTCATCTCCTTGGTTGGATCAACAATTGAAGAGATGATTATCGTTTCATTATCCAAGGCGCCTACTGTTCGTGTTAGAGCATTGCTTTCTAGCCCAATATATATTACTCCTCTATATGTCCCGGTATTAGGGCCTGTTTCCGTTAAGGTTACTAATATACCAGTTGTGTCAGTAATACTTGACTTTACTAATACGGTTGTAGTATTAATCGTAGCAGGATCCGAATCTTCGCCTATAAGTTCTATATATAAACGATTTCCTGCTTGTGTGGTTGTAACGGCAGTTGAAAAATCGCTCTCATAGCCACCTATGCCGCTAACCGCGGTAGGCGGACCTAATATAGCTTCGATATCCACTTGTTCGGATGAAGCGCTTATATTCCCAGCTATATCAACAGCTTTTGCAGTAATGTGATTTAAACCCTCATTCAACGTTACCTCTTTAGCAAACCAATCGTTTCGAGACAGCTCTGATACGCCCTGAGATTGTCCGTTAACAAATACTTCAACCGTAGTTTCGGCTTCGGTCTCTCCATATATTACACAAGACAATTTATTTGATGGTGAAAGCGGTTGATAAAGAACCGGCGCTTGTGGTATGGTGTTATCGCAGAATACAGCGTAATACGCTCTGAATAGGGGGGTATGTAAAATTTGGCTTGTGAGGATATTATTATCGGTATCGATCGCTGTGGGAATATATTTCCATCTTTGGGACAATATGTCCCATTCATAAATCCCTAGTTTCTGTTCATCAAGACCCGTTATCTCGCTATCCGAATATGAAATTGTCGTATCGGCCGGCTCAGTGAAATTTATTCCAGGCGCTTCTAATTCATAGATTGTACCGACAAGGTTCAGCGCCGAAGGAACTTCTGGAGGATTAACGGCTGGCAAAATCGATACGACTTCAAAACTATAGCTTAATGATAGCGATCCAATGTCTAA
>JAHIPI010000052.1 GCA_018894435.1 Candidatus Omnitrophota bacterium
ACGGTAGGCAGAAGTAAGATAGCAAAGAGGAAAATAGAAGAGATGGTTTTAGAAGAGGTAGCAGTATGATCGTTCCGATGAAAAAGGCGACAATCTTTGTTCAGTCTAAGGACGCCGACGGCGCCATAAACGAATTGCGCTCGCTCGGCATCCTGCACGTGGAGCACCATAAGGCGCCCGCCGGCAAAGAGATCGAAATAATCGCCAGTGGCATATCCATGTTAAGCGAGGCGATAAATATTCTGTCAGAGCAGGCGTTTATAAATAGAGCCGCAAGAGAGCGAGATGCGAAAACCCCGCGCCCGGCCAAGGACTGGAAAACCGCGGCGCTGCATATCATTGACGCGCGCAAAAGATTTGAGCAGCTGAAAGAATATTCGGTGACTCTTAAGGCCATGATAACCGAATGGGGGCGTTGGGGCGATTTTGAACCGGAGGAGATAAATGAGCTTTCTGAAAAGGGTATGTTTATCGAATTATACCAGATTCCGGTAAAGAAACTGAATACCATCCCCGAAGGCATTTTTGTAAAAAAGATATTTACAAAAGGAGAGTTTGCTCATTGCGTACTTGTGTCGCAGAGCCGCATAGATATTCCTTATAAAGAGATAATGCTTCCGAAGATGGGGCCTGACAAGATGCAGGCCAGATTGTCGGAAGACGCCAAAGTTATGGATAGTATAAGAAAGGCTGTCAGCCGGTTTGTAACTTATAAAAATACTTTTCAGGAGACGAAGAGATCGCTTGAGAAAGAACTCGAATTCAACCATGCCCTGAAAGGCATGGGAGAAGATAGCGAGATCGCTTATATAAGCGGATTTATTCCTCATGACGCGGAGGCGCTGATCAAAGATGCCTCCAAAAGAGAGAAGTGGGGACTTTTAGTGGACGATGTTTCCGACGAGGACAAAGTACCCACATTGATACGCAACCCCAGATGGGTTTCGATCATAAATCCTGTCTTCAAAATGATAGAGATCGTGCCGGGATACAGTGAGCTGGACATAAGCATGTGGTTTCTGATATTCTTTTCCATATTCTTCGGCATTCTTATAGGAGATGCGGGGCTTGGGGCCGTATATTTTATATTGACTCTTATTTTTCACCGCAAACTTAAAAATATCCTCAACAGTAATGCCCTGCCCATACTTTTTTATCTGTTGAGCTTTTGCGCCATCATATGGGGCGTACTTACGGCGACATTTTTTGGCCAGGAATGGCTTTCTCCATATTTCAAGCCCCTTGTGCCGGCGCTTAATGATTACAGAAATATGCAGAACATCTGTTTTGTGATCGGCGCGTTCCAGTTAAGCATAGCCCATATCTGGCGGGCCGTTATCAAAGCGCCTTCGATTGCCGCATTATCTGAATTTGGATGGGTGCTTATATTATGGGGAGCATTTTTCCTTGCAAGAACTATGGTTCTGGCTTATCCTTTTCCGAAACTTGCTTTATGGTTTTTATCAATCGGCGCCGTAGTAGTGATAATATTTACCAGCCCAAACAGAAATATTATAAAGGGAATAGGTGCCGGATTAGGCAGCCTTCTCAAAAACCTCGTTAACAGCTTTACTGATATTGTATCTTATGTCCGCCTCTTTGCCGTCGGGCTTGCGACTGTTGCGGTGGCAGATGCCTTTAATAAACTTGCGTTAGATATCGGGTTTAACGGCTTTTTTGCGGGCATCGCGACCTCTTTGATTCTTATCTTAGGGCAAGTGCTGAACGTACTGTTAGGTCCTATGTCTATTCTGGTACACGGCGTAAGGCTTAACGTGCTTGAGTTTTGCAGTCACTTAGAAGTTACATGGAGCGGATTTTCATATAAACCTTTAAAGAAATAATTCATTTTATCGGAAGGAGAATGATTATGGATAACAGTGTCTTGGTTCAGTTTAAGGATCTGGGGCTTGCCGGCGCGTTGGCATTCTCCGCGGTCGGCTCAGGGTTGGGCGCAGGCTATGCAGGGATGGCGGCGGTCGGCGCCTGGAAAAGGGCCTTTGCGCAGAATAAGACAGCCTCGTTTATGCTCATAGTGTTTGTAGGCGCCCCTCTTACGCAGACCATTTACGGCATGATCATAATGAATAAGATCGCCGAAGCGGCGGCGCAGGGTTTCTACCTGTGGGGGCTGGGGATCTTCTGCGGCATAGCTTGCGGTGTCTCTGCGCTTATGCAGGGCAAGGCCGGAGCTGTGGCAGCCGATGCTCTGGGCGCAACCGACAAAGGATTCGGTAATTATATCATAGTTTTGGGTATTATTGAGACCGTAGCCCTCTTTGTAATGGCATTCGCCCTTGGTGTTATCGGCAAGGTCACCGGCGCTTAATAGCGTATTGACAGCTTAAAATAAAAACAGTTGTTAATTACGAACCTTTGTGCTATAGTATTTGTATCAATAGCACAAAGGTTTTGTAATGAAAGACAAAGAAAGAAAATTAGCTCGCGCGTTACGTTCCGACGGATGGTCGTTGCGGGCGATTGCTGCACAAACCAAATGCTCTAAAGGTTCTGTAAGCAAGTGGATATCAGATATACATCTGACCGATGAGCAGATAGAAAGATTAAAGTCTAATCAAGACAAGGGGCGGGCAAAAGCAGCGAAGCACCCCAGAAGCAGTAAACAAAAATGGGCTAATATACGTAACGGAATCATAGCTTCTTCTCAAAAAGAAATATCATCTAAATATTCAAACAAGATTCTTAAAATAGTGGGGGCCGCCCTATATTGGGCAGAAGGTTATAACGCAAGCAGGAATGCAATAGTATTTGCCAATACAGACCCCCGTATGATAAAATTAATTATGCTCTTTTTCAGAGAGATATGCAAAGTTCCTGAAGGAAAATTCCGGGGAAAGATATTTATCCATCCTCATCTGAACGTAAAAGAAGCGGAAAAATATTGGTCTAATGTCAGCGGCATATCTCTCGCGCAGTTTAATAAGCCTCTTTTGGCTATCAGTAAATCAAGTTTAGGAAAAAGAGATACTCTGCCCTTCGGAACTTTCAGCGTAATGATCGGCGATGTTTATGTATGTTCGAGAATCAAGGGATGGATACAAGGTATGAGCAAATGGGCGGATAGTTCAGTTGGTTAGAACGCCTCGTTTACACCGAGGAGGTCATAGGTTCAAGTCCTATTCCGCCTACCATTTTATATACTTGTATTTTTAGGCGTTTTAGTTTATAATCTGTGGCACATTTGGGGACGTAGTTCAGTTTGGTTAGAACGTCAGATTGTCGATCTGAAGGTCGCGGGTTCGACCCCCGTCGTCCCCGCCAGTAAACATAAAAGACATACAAGATATTTATATATTGAATCTTCTTGTGTGTCTTTTTCTTTTTGAAATATCTTGAGTATTTGATAGCATAAAAATAGCACACTTTTTCAAGACCATCCTGCTCACCCATTTCTATCCACAGCCCAAATGGCACATATCCTTGCCAGCTTCATATTTCTGCTGTATATTTGAGACGCCACTTCTGCGCCAGCCCTATTAAACGAATAAAAAGTAACTTTTTTCTTGACATTTACAACAGTATTTGATACCCTATCTGCATGGCGCACTATTGTTTTATAATATTCAGAAGGAAAAATCGTGAACTATCGGAGGTATGAGATGATGAAGAAATCAATTACCATTTTTGCTTTTGCGACTCTAATGTTATGCCTTGGCCCGGTTTTTGTCAGCGAACTTAATGCTGATTGCCAGATTGGCGCATTTATTGCTGATTGGAGCAAAAACGCTACTTATCCCTGGCATGGTGAGCAAGGTATTTTAAACTATGAAGAGATTATTCAAAGGAAGGTGGCTTGTATCAAGATATATCAAAAAATTGTTGATGAATTTCCTTTCGTGGAAGCTTTAGGTGTTCATAATCATGGCACTGAAAGTTCGCCTACGGTACCATATATTGACATACATCCAAGTACCAATGGCGATGATAGTGTTCCTCGTCTTCTTGAGATTATAAATGGGGATTTTGATAGTTATATTCAGAATTGGGCTTTTGAAGCAAAAGCATATGGTAAACCGTTATGGGTATGTTTTGACGGAGAGATGAACGGAGATTGGCACAACGGTTCAGGAGCTGCCAATGGCGGAGCTACACTTGATGGCTACGGAGACCCCACTAAACCTGACGGCCCTGAAATATATATTGATGCCTGGCGGCACATTCATGATATTTTTGAAGCAGTTGGCGCTGACAATGTAGCGTGGGTTTGGTCTGTAAATAATTCTGATTGGCCACGGGAGCCGTGGAATAAATTTCAGAACTATTATCCGGGTGATGATTATGTCGATTGGTTGGGAGTCGATGGCTATAACTGGAATAGAGTAGAATATGCCGGCTGGCAATCTTTCCAACAGGTTTTTGATAATCAAGAGGATGAATATAGTAATTCCTTTAATAGATTGAGGGCGATTAGTACAGAAAAACCCATAATAATAGCAGAGTTTGCCTGTGCCCATGAACTAAAAGCCAATGGCAAGAGAAAAAGAGAGTGGATAACAGAAACCTTTAACCTTTTGGAAACGACTTATCCTTATGTTAAATGTTTTATATGGTTCGACATGGATAAGGAAGAAAACTGGTTAATAGACTCTGCCGGTAATGAAGCTCCAAGAGCGGCATTATCAGACTCTTATTTTGTTTCTGAAGGCAATTCCGGTACCCCAACCTTAAATCTTGATAATTTGATGAGTCTTGCCTTAAACAAGAATGCTACGGCTTCTTCAGTAGAGACAGGGACAGATCTTGTAGCATCCAAGGCTTTCGATGGTAATCTCGGTACGAGATGGTCTTCAGCAGGCTCAGACCCGCAGTGGATAAGTGTAGATTTAGGATCTTTCTCGGATATAACAAAAGTTATACTGAGCTGGGAAGCTGCTTATGCAAAATCGTATAAGATACAGATATCCGACGATGGTACTTACTGGGCAGATGTTTATTCAACAACCACCGGTAATGGGGGAAGTGATAATATTTCCTTAAGTGTCAATACTCGCTATGTAAGAATGTATGGCACGGAACGGGGCAATATCGCCTGGGGTTATTCTTTATTCGAGTTTGCAGTATACGGTACGGGAGGTGTTATAGAAGAACAGAAGATACACATATATTCTATTAATATGTTCACTACTGCTGCTAAAGGTGGGCTCAGTTTTGCCACAGCAGAGACAAAAATAGTGGATAGCAATGGACAGCCTGTAAGTGAGGCATTAGTCAGTGGCCACTGGACTGGGTTAACTACAGATAATGATTCAGCCGTAACAAACAGTACCGGATTAGTTCGGTGCGATTCTGATAAAACTAAAAAGTCGGGTACATTTATTTTCACCGTAGACAATGTATCTAAGTCTGGCTGGACTTATGACTCAGCTTCCAATGTCGAAGTGAGCGATTCGATAAGCAAACCATAATATAGAGATAGAATAGCGCACTTTTGACACACTCGCGGCTCGATGGCGCGATAGTACGCAGAGTCTCTTAAAACACTATGCACCCCAAACCTCTATTGCTAATCTAATGCGGCATGCTATAATATGCCTACAAGTATAGCGATTTGCTACTACAAAATATCTAACTTCAATCGAAATGGACGATTTTGAAGCCTTCTTTAGAGGCAATTACTTTAAGCCGCACCGGTAGCCCCGGTCATAACCCGCTCAGGTATAAGCACGCTTTATTCTTAAACCCCTACATCGAGAGCACGGCCACAAGCATAATGAAGCTTTTTCCGCCCGCAGGTATCGAATACGTAGCCACAAGCGCCAAGGGGCTCGCGGATAAAATTACTCTTCTTGACTTAAGATACGAGAAGGAGCTTTGTGATACGGAAAATCTTCTTAATTTCATCCGCTCCGAAATAGATATTATTTGCGTGAGTATTGGGTGGGACCGGCAGTTAGAAGAAGTCAAAGGCCTTTTAAGACGCATGCCGATCGAGATACCTTTAATCGTTGGTGGTTATAAAGCCACGGAACAAGTGGAGGAACTTTTCAGGGATTGTCCGAACATAGATGTTATAGTAAGAGGAGAAGGCGAAGAATCGATAAAAGAAATATTGAAAGGAAAGCCGCTCGATACCATCTTAGGAATATCCTACCGGCAAAATGGGAAAATTATTCATAATAAACACAGGCCGCTGCCCGACATAGACAGTTTAAATTACCCGGACCGCGCACTTAGGCGCCACGAGTATCACCTGACATTAGGCGGCATCGACGTAACAAAGATGACATTTGATTCGGTATTAAGCGCCAGAGGATGCCCTTATACCTGCAAATTCTGCACGTTCAGCCTGAATCCGCTCGGCCAGAAAAGAGACTATGCGCCGCGCAGCGTAGAATCGGTCGTTGAAGAGATAGAAAAGATAACAGCTGACGCGGTGCTCTTCAGCGATGATAATTTCTTCGCCAATCCCAAAAGGGCCGAAGAGATATGCGATATTATAATAACCCGGAAAATAAATAAACGGTTTATAGCGCAGGCCCGTATCGAAATAGCGAAATATCCCGCGTTGCTTGAAAAAATGGTGAAAGCGGGGTTCAAGATACTTTTACTGGGGATAGAGTCCCCCCACGACCGCATATTGGCGCAGCTTAATAAAGGATTTGATTCTAATACAATACGAAAATACTTTTCAGTGCTCAAAAAATATCCTCTCTACTACCACGGCTATTTTATTTACGGCAATATAGGCGAAACCGAGAAAGAGATGCTTTGTATATCAAAATTCGCGAAGGAAATAGGGCTGGATTCCATCACATTCCAGAAACTGAGGATAGAAAAATTTTCTCCGCT
>JAHIPI010000053.1 GCA_018894435.1 Candidatus Omnitrophota bacterium
GCCTTTTTCGGTATTTTTCAACTTCTGACCGGCAAATGGATTTGGGGCTTTCTGAACCTTTTTCTGGGGTATCTCTGGCAGTGGATAGGCCACAAATACTTCGATAAAAACGAAGTCGGCGAAGTCATATTGATAAAGAAAATAATAAAAAAGATCTTCCCTTTAATCTTAACAGTTTTTCTTCTATTAGCAGGAGGTGACGCTATGGCGCTAAGGATAAAGAGCCCGGCTTTTAATGACGGCGATATGATACCCGATAAATATACCGCGAAAGGCAGGGATATTTCGCCGCCGCTTTTTTGGGAAGATGTGCCGGACGGCACCGCGAGTTTCGCCATTATTTGTGAAGACCCCGACGCGCCGGGCGGCAGATGGGTGCACTGGGTGATTTACAATATCCGCAAAGGCATCTCGAGGCTATCCGAGGGCATTCCCCAGTATGACGAGGTGGAAAACGGCGCAAAACAGGGTATGAACGATTTTAGGAGGGTGGGTTATGGCGGGCCGGCCGCGCCTCCAGGCCCCGCGCATAGGTATTTTTTCAAAATGTATGCCCTTGATAAGGTGTTAGAAGTGGAATCAGGGCTGACGCGAGACCAGCTGCTCAAGGCAATGAAGGGCCACATCATACAAGAGGCCGAAGTAATGGGGAAGTTTAAGAGATAATAGCCGCCTGAACGGGAATCCCAGACGATGCATATTTTTGATGATATACTTTTATTAGAAAAGGGGAATTTTTTTTCGGTGCTTGTTAAGCAGCAAAAAAAAGGTTTTAGTTAGATTGCAGTTCGGAAATCGTCTATTAAGGTAGAAGGGAAGGGCAAGAAAAAAGGAGAATTTTTTGTCCACCCTTGTTAAATGCTGAAAAAAAGTTTTTAAAAGGAGGGCCTTACCATGAAACCCACATATCTTAAAAATCTTACATTAGGTGCAGTGCTTATTGCAGCGTTTGGAGTATTTCTTTTTTCCAACATTGCTGCTGCTGAAGCCGGTACTATTAGCGGCCATCTAGATTACCAGGAGTCTAACTGGACAATACCTGCAACTGTTGGAGTCAACTTGGTGCTGTCTGATACCGAAGAACAGATCGCGTATACCGACACGAACTTAAACGGCGATTATTCCTTCGGAAGTCTTGATACGTTGCTAGACTACAAAATAGTCGTAATAGCCGAACGATTTGAGGATTATACGAGCCAACCTTTAGTGTTCTCGGCGGGTGAGGAATCTATAGTATGCAATGCGAGGCTTACGCCAAAGATTAACATCATCAGAGGACGCGTATATGACAGTTTGACCGGAAACGGCCTATCTAATGTTGAGGTAGAGGCAAGGGGTTCTACATATTTGGGTTCATATACGGCTCCCGTATATGAAACGCTAACAGACGCAGACGGTAATTATGAAATTAGCGGCTTACTGAGAATTGTCCCCTATCCGGATGCGTCAATTATTGTCGTTATCGATTATAATGTCGTCGTAGATTTTGTTACTGGCTATGGAAGCTTTACAAGCGATAAAGTTGATTTTGAGTTTCACCCGCTTTGCATTATTGATGCGCCGCTAACACGCATTTCAACTTTTGCATATGCCATCGTAGACGATTTTAATAATGCAGATCCTGATACCAATTTTCTGGGGTTAGAAACGGCTGCCGGTATTTTCGGCGGGGGCGATATCTCTAGCAGTTACGATATTTACGGTGAGAATGACGGCAACCCTCTGAACTCAGCTCACCAGCTGTCGTGGGACGTTTCGCTGGGCACCTCCGGGGTAGACGACGCTTATTGGTATTCATTTGCAAGAGACGAAATCGGCACAGTTATTCCTGTAGCCGATTATTCCCATCTCAGGTTCAAGGTGCAGGCAGGGTATCCGGTTGGTCCGGGCGGCCCCGAGATAGAAAAACGCGATATAATCGGAATAGACCTGCAGGTGAATTATCCTGACGGCGAGCCTGATCAGGAAGGGAAACCTTTTCGTGTGTATCGCGCGTATCAACCCGTTCTGAATATAGAGGAGCTGGACCTTGTCAGTGTAGGATTATACGATTTCTGCGATGAGTACGATCCTGCAGTACGTTTTACCGATAACCTTACTAATAATATCGCCAACCTGCGCGCTGTTGCCATTGTGATGACAGACTTTACCGATGCCTATTTAACGGATACGGACGGCGACGGAATAAACCTTGGGCTGGATAACTTCGGGACGGTCTTCATCGAAGACGTAGGTTTCTGGAATAGAACAGTAGCAACTCTTAATACAAGGGTTATTGATGATTTTGAAGATGCCGACTCCACTAAGAATTCGCTGGGTTATGATACGGTAGTGCTGGGTGCCACGGCTGCTGGTGAAGAGATATTGGGAGCAAGTAAAGCCCTTCGCATAGACTGGGTCACTTCTTCTCAGAATACCCGGTACATGAGCGACGTCAGTAATGGTGGCACGCAACTTATGGATCTCAGCGGGTATACTCATCTGGCATTCGACGCCATATGCGCAGCTGCCGACGAAGCAGATTGTTACGAAGTCATATTGGTAGTCTCTAATTGGGCCGGCGTACCGGAGGAATTTTCGTTTACCAAAGCGCTGGGCTCTAAGAGAATCCAGGAGGAATATATTCCACTTAACAGATTCCATCATGGAAGCTCACACTATCCGGCGACCGACAGGGTGCTTATACCACCGCAGTATCTACAGCGGGTCAGAGAGATAAAGTTCTTTTTCAGCGCAGATGCAAGCCAGGGGCAGCCGGAGAGTCTGGTTGCGTTAGGAAACGACGCAGAAGGTACTGTATGGCTTGACAATCTCAGGGTTGTCACACTTGCAGCCGGGCCGCTTTATAATTACCCACCTCGCATAAATAAAATTGACGATCAAGATGTATCTTACGATTTTGGTTGGTCTCCTCAAGCGCACCGTAAATACTATGGGAAGACGGCAATTGCAGGCCTGCCGGTTACTTTTGATGTAGCTTGCAGCGATGCCGACGCGAATCTTTCGGATCTTACAATGACATTGCCCGGTGATCCGCCGATTCCTACGGGTAATACAATTGTATGGACGCCAAACGTAACGGGAGGAACAGCGACAGGAACGTTGTCGTGGACGCCTCAGCTTACCGATGTGGGAACACACAGATTGCTCTTTACCGCTATCGACGACAAGGAGGCAAGGGATATACAGCAGTTTGACATTATAGTCAATGAACCGCCGCCTCCGGATAATAATCCCCCGGTTTTTTATCCGTGGGAGGGTTGGACTATAAATGAAGGATATCTCTATAAGTGGACGATATTAGTAATGGATCCGGATGACGATATCGTTACAGTGACAGCAAGTAACATGCCGGAAGGTATGAAGTTTGACGGGTACGGGTCATTTGAATGGCAGCCCGGATACGAACAAGCAGGCGATTATAGTATTTTACTTACAGCTACGGACGAACATGGTGCTGCGTCTTACTTAGACATGACCATAACGGTAAGAGATATCGAGAACTATATTAAAGGGAAGGTCTATGATTCCGTGACCGCGACACCGCTTTCGGGCGTTACAGTTACGATTAAGCCGATGGCATACGGATATGGCACGCATGATTATACGGACACCACAGATGAAAACGGAGGTTACAGAGTTGATGACCTGATAGCATATGTCCAATCAAGCGGCGGGACCGTTACGTGGATAAGTTACACAGTGCACGTTTCCGTAGATGGATATGAAGACTTTATAAGCGAGGAAGCATTATATTCCGAAACGGAATGCCAGTTTGTGCGCGATGCGGCGCTCATACCGGGCGATCAGGATCCACCTGTGCTTTCAGTGACAGCGCCCGCTAAATACACCAGCGCTGCCGAAGGCAGTATTATTCCGGTAGAAGGTACGGTCAGCGATGCCAGCGCTGTGCAGGTATTTGTATGTGTAGGCGCGGGCGAATTTACCGAAGTACTAGTAACGGAAGGCGCCTTTAGCACGACAGTGGAACTTATCGGCATGCCGATAAGCGGCGAGTATATGACTGTAGAAGTTAAAGCAGAAGATGCAGCGCATAACACCGCTATTGTATTAAGGTATGTACTAAACGGCCATCTACATCTGATTGAACTTCCGCGGTATTATGCAAGCGGTGATAACGTGTTAGGCCCTGCCGGTATAGCTACGGCTCAGGACATAATCGATCTTATGAGGCCGGATCCGGATAATGAGTTTCCTACGGATACTGACATATACAATTACGCGCACGCAATGAACCTGCCGGCAAATCAGGGGATAGCCGAGCTTGACCTTCACGGCATGGATGCCGCGCTTGAGCATTATGACATCTATGCGCAGGGGTATAATTTCGACATAGAGGCATTTGCCAACATGAATGATTATTTAAAGGAGATCGTCCATTGGATGAGTTGGCCGGTGTCCAAGCAGTGGGGTGTTTATGCGCCTGCAGGCGTAGATCCGCTGGATCCCGCTTACGCCGACTACTTTACTTGTGCGCCTTATATACCCGTAGTAGCGCCGAGTTCAGCCGATATAGAAGGATATAACAGGTGGGTGGTCATAAATGGTTTTGCATCCGATATATCACCCTATGAATACAACACGCAGCCATGGAAATACGCCTATAATACGACGAACATAACAATTTATGGTATGTTTATTACAGACCCGTCGGTGGTGGGCGATATAGGTAAAGATGCGTATGTTGCGGCCTCGGAACTTTCCGATTGTCTTAAGCCGCTTGCAAGCGCCGATACTTATAACGGTAAATACGTCATGGTTGCAGAGCCGCCCGACGAAGAACTTGATCTTGAAGCACAAGCGGCGCCCGCAGTTGTGAATGAGTCAACTGAGAAGCTTATCGAAATAGTTGAATACGTGAATAATACAGAAGAAGGAACACTGGAAAGGCATCTTGTAGACAGCACGCTTGTCGTAAATTTAAAGAAAGACAATTCCGCAGTATCTTTTTCGACCACAGCAGATCTTACATCGCTCTTTACGGGAGGTGTGGACAGTAACGCCTCGTCCATCTCCTGGGACCAGATTATACCGGCTCCGCTTTTACTCAACGCAGATTTTAAAGAGGCGGTGCAGGGAAGCGTGGCGCGGGAATTCATCAAGGTACTTAGAAAAGATACCGGCGAGAGCTATTACATAATACCGTTTGACAAACTAACCAATGGGCAGTTTGCCTCATATGCAGCTATAGCTGTTGACGCAACTGACGGCCATTTCCTGCAGGGAAGCTGCGCGAAAGAACCGACAAGGTATATACAACTTACAAAAGAAGAGGCAATAGCGGAAGCCATCGGCCAAAACCCCGAGCTTGACGGTCAGGAGATCAATGCACAGCTTATATGGGAAAGAGGAGGCCTGACATCTTCGCCGTTCTATCCTTATTGGGAAGTAACGGCCGGCGGCAGAACATATTTAGTTTCGGATAAGTAAAAAAGACGATAAAATAGGGTATAAACAGCGGCTGGTTTTATCATAACTCAGCCGCTGTTTTATTGTTAGATTTCGGCCTGCCAGCCGTCTTTTTAGGTGACACGAGCGATCTTTTACATAAAATTGGCCACATTTGTGCTTATAAATCACTTTTTATGTGGTATAATAGGTGCATATGAAAAAGGCCGATAAAAGTACGATAGAGCGCGAAAAGGTATTAGTCAGCCGTTGCGTTGTTGGTGAGAAGAGGGCATGGGACGAATTTGTCGATGCGTATAAGGCCCTTATTTATCATGCTATAATAAAGGCGTTTCAGCTTGTCGGATACAGCAATACGGAAGAGGTGGCGGGAGATATCTTCCAGGATGTCTTTGCTTCGCTGCTGAACGGTGATTACGCGAAATTACGCGGCTTCAAGTGGAAAAACGACTGTTCTTTGGCTTCATGGCTTCATATCGTGACGAAAAACGCGACATTCGATTTTTTAAGGAAGCATTTCAGGCGCGGAGATATAATGGAATCACTTTCTGCTGATGACGAAAATGAACCGGCAGATTACCGTATTGAGGGGTCAGAAGAGATACTCGTTTTACAGAACCTGGAAAATGAAGAAAGAAATGAGATTTTTGATAAAGCATTAAAAGAACTGCCCAAGGAAGATCTGTTACTTATAGACCTTATATACTTCCGAGGCGTTTCGCATAAAAATGCGGCAAAGATTTTAGGGAAAAGCATAGACGCTCTTTACATGCACAAAAAAAGAGTGATAGAAAAAATCAAAAAAACGATAGAGGTGGACCATGGAAAATATAGCCACTTTAATAAAAGAAGCGTTTAAAAGATCGATAAGCAAAAAAGCGTCTTCAAAAGGCCCCAAACCCTCGGAGGAGGATATTGCCTGTTTTGCGTCAGGACTACTTGACGAAAAGGAAAAAGGTGGTATCCTAGATTATATAGCTGCCGAGGAGGACGGCGATGAGGCCGTTTTTAGCTCATTGTTGATAGCGCCTGATATGGCGGCGAAAAGATACCTTAAAGTACCCCCGGCCTTGGCAATAAGGGCTAAAGCCCTTGTGTCAAAAACAGAAAATCTGGAGTTGCTTGAAGTGATAGCCGAATTTGCCGAGGATATGGTACGTCTGATTAAAACGACAGGGATCATACTGACTTCACCGCATGCTCCCGCGCTGGCATATAGAGGCGCAACGGCGGAAGCAGCGAATAAAGGCATAGATGTATCAAAGGCAGTGAATGGCTACGTCGTTAATATCAAGATCATGCGCATAAAAAAGGACCTTGCAAACCTGATTGTGACATTAAAGAATAAGAGAAGCAAGAAACTCTCTTCAGGGGAAAGGATCAGCCTGGTGCATGAAGGCAGAGAATTCAGGTCGTCTCTCACCGATATGGGAGCAGTAGAGTTTGACCAGATAAAATTGGATGATTACCAGTTAGATATTATCCGCCAAGGAGAGCATCACTGCTTGGCACGCCTTTCATTAAAGTCCCTTCAATAATGAAGACTATTATAATCGAGATACACAAGAGTGCGCCCGAACAGCTCATGATGAACGCTTTTTACAAAAGCGAGAGCCTTGAGCATAAGCATTACGCCATCCATAAGATTACCGAGTCCACTATTCACGAATTATGCTCCGATGTCTTTAATGTGATAAGCCGCGCTGACAGTAAAGGCCTTACCACGGAAAACAGCCTGAATGAGCTTCGGAAAAGTGCCTACCTCTTATATGAAAGCATATTCGCAAAAGAGATAAAAAATGAGATAAAAAAGACCGACGCTACTCATCTGATATTTTATATAGATGAGCAGCTGGTCCATATACCGTGGGAACTTTTGCATACCGGTTCAGATTACCTCTGTCTGCGCTTCGCAACCGGTAGAGTAGTTCTTACCTCCGGACAGATCTATTCTGACCCCAGCCGTCCCGCTAAACCACAGTTAAAGATGCTGGCCGTATGCGATCCTGCAGGCGATCTCGGGTATGCGTATCAGGAAGGCATAATAGTAAGGAATGAGCTCGACAGAGCAAGGAATAAGATACGGCTTGAATTGCGTACTACCGATGTAGGTTCTAAATTCGTTCTTAAAAACCTGCAGGGGGTCGATATCTTCCATTTTGCCGGCCATGCCAAATACCAGCAAGATAATCCGCAGAACAGCGGCTTTGTCTTAAAAGACGGCGATCTTACCGCAGAAAAGCTGGCGCTTTTGAGCGAAACGGGTTCCATGCCCTTACTCGTTTTTGCCAATGCCTGCAGTTCGGGTGAAACCGGCGGATGGAAAATGGACCCGTCTCAGGAAAACAAGATATACGGGCTTGCTAATGCGTTTCTTATGGCGGGGGCCAAATATTATATAGGTACGTTCTGGAAGGTGCAGGACGGGCTGTCTATGCAGTTTGCGCGCATATTTTACAGAAGCATCCGGATGGGAAAAAGTATAGGAGAAGCGCTCAAGCATGCACGATTGTGGCTGATGGAAAAGTACGGGGATACGGCCCTTATATGGGCAAGTTATATGCTTTACGGCGATCCGGGTGATTATCTTGTTATTCCGGAGGAGAAAAAGGGGTTTAAAAAATTTGTCACTCCAAAAAACCTCAGCTTATTAGGTATCGTATTTATAATTTTGATATCCATAGCATTGCACCAGATTTTTAGGCTAAAAGAAGAAGTTCCCATCAGCGCCTTAAATATCCCTTCTTTAAAAAATGTATATTATGTTAAAGAAGGCGGGGCGGTAAATAAATACGACGAATATAACATACTCAGCCGCAACATGGCCCTCAGCAAGAAATCGGACCATTCGTCCATGCAGAGTAAATATCAGGGTTCTTCCTATGCCTTTGACAACAATCTTGGCACAAGATGGGCGTCGTTATTTTCCGACCCGCAGTGGATCTATGTAGATTTAGGAGAGAGCGTCCCCATAGGCTATATAAAACTCAAATGGCAGATGGCATCAGCCCGTTCATACGATATACAGGTTTCTAACGACGCAAAAAAATGGAAGACGGTATGGCGCACTTCAAACGGCGGCGGGCC
>JAHIPI010000054.1 GCA_018894435.1 Candidatus Omnitrophota bacterium
AAATTTTTAATATCTTTTTTAGTCATATTTTACGTAAAAAGGGGACAGGCTGCTTTTTCATATATAAAAATATACTTAGAAAAAGCAGCCTGTCCCCTTTTATCTGCATTCCTATTCTACAGGAATTATGATTTTCTGTCCCACCTCAAGCTTATTCGGATTCTTGATCCTTGATTTATTTAATTCATAAAGGTACTTCCATTTATAGGCGCCGCCGTATTCTCTTTGGGCTATACCGGATAGCGTATCGCCTTTTTTGACGATATATTCCTTTGTCGAGACCTTAACGGCCGATTCCACGCTCTCTTTTTCCTCGATCAGGTATTTACCGTCTTCCAATAGTTCTGCTTCCATATTCTCCAGGTCCTCGGGATATGGTATCATAACTTCCTGGACTTCGGCGATCATAAACTGCGCGTTTCGGTCCTTTTGCATACCCAATATATCCGTAACCGGCGCAATGGCATCAAGCTTACCCCTAGATACTATCTTTATGCGCTCTTCGGGAACGCCGTTTTCCAGCATAAACTCCTTTACCGCTTCTCCGCGCCGCTTGCCCAATTTCACATTATAAGCTTCTGAGCCGCGCACATCGCAGTTACCGGTAATCAAAATACTCGATTCGGGGTTTCTCCTTAAAGTATCTATGGCATTTTTCAACACTTTTATGGCATCTTCTCTCAGGTCCGCCTTGTCAAAGTCAAAGTAGATCTTTACGTTCCTGATCATCTTCCTTATGAGAAGAGACGGACGCGGTTCTTTGGGTTTTGGCGGAGGGAGTTCATCCTCTTTATAATCAAAGATTATTTTATACACATAAACCCAACCTCTATTGCCCCAGAGCGGCCCTATCTCGCCCGGCTTTGTGGGCCACCACCAATATCCGCCTTTTTTAGCGTCTTTTACGGGGCCAGGTTTAGCGTCGGTAGGCCACCATTCAAACTTTTTCTGAAACTGCTCCATCTCCTTCTTTCGGCTTTCTTCCCTGTCTAATGCGAATACCGAAGTCGTTAAAAACACAAACGCGATTAAGGATAATAGGATCTTTTTAGTTTTAATCATGGCATTTGCCTTTCTCAGATTTTATCACTAAAATAAAGGTCGGGTTTCTTACTAACTTTTTAGGTAATTTTGGTATTATATACCAATTAAGGCCGGAATGCAAACTATTTGTTCATAAATTTACGGATGCCAGATAAACCATACAAAAAGTGACGCAGCTATAACAGCCGCTAACGTAAACGGCAGGCCTATTTTCATAAATTCGCCGAATTTAACGTCATAGCCTTCTTTTTTAAGAATACCCATGCTCACTATGTTGGCAGAAGCGCCTATAGGTGTTATGTTTCCGCCTAAACTCGCGCCTATGAGAAGGCCGAATAAAAGTAAAGAAGGGTCGATCCCCAAAGTTTTTGACACTGATACGCCCACAGGTAACATGGCTGCCAGAAAGGGCACATTATCTATAAAAGCCGAGAAAAATACAGAGATAAAAACGATCATAAGATATCCCAGAAATATATTGCTGCCTATAATGTTGGAGAGAGAATCGGAAATTACGCCTATCCATCCCGTGGCCGTTATGCTTCCCACCATAATAAATACGCCTATAAGAAAGAGGGTCGTATCCCAGTCTAGCGATTTTAGGCCTGTCAAGACGCTCTTACTCGCCGCCAGCTTAGCCCATATGATCGATATTATCGCGAACAATATGCAAATTGCCCCCGCCATGTAAGAAAAATTTATGTCAAAAAATGAGGATGCCCCGAGCGCGAAAATAAGCGCGATTAGAATCCTCGTCGGTACCCACGATTTGACTTTCTCCGAAGGTACAAGCTTTGTTTTTTCTTTATGTTTTCGAAAGATAAAATATAATACTATAAATGACGCTACGGCGCCTAGTTCCACCGCAAAAAATATACTTGGTTTACCCTTATAAAAGAAGAAGTCCATAAAACCCATCTTTGCGAAACCGCCTAAAAGCATGCTTGGCGGATCTCCTATAAGGGTGGCCGCCCCCTGAAGGTTGGAGCTCACGGCGATGGCTATCATCATATTAATGGGGTTTATCTTAAGCTTTTTTGCGAGCGATAACGCGATCGGCGCCACTATTAAAATGGTGGCCACGTTTTCTACAAAAGCCGATATAAAACCGGTTAAAACGCATATAAATAATATTGCCCAGCCGGTATTTTTCGCCTTATTCACCACTATTTCTGCAATATAGGCCGGTACCCGGCTCTCCATAAATATATCGGCCACGACCAGAGTACCGATAAATATGCCCATGACGTTCCAGTTGACGGCAAAAAATGCCTCCTTTAAGCTGACGACTCCCGCGATAATAGTCAGTATAGCCGCCATAACGGCCACATGCGTCCTCTTTTTAGGTAAAAAAATAAAGAGGGCATATGCCGTCAAAAATATTACGAGCGCCGTCATTTTGCTGCTCATCAGCGTATTCCCCATAATGATATTTCCCGCCCCTTGACCAAGTATCCTTAAAATGCTCAAATGGGCGGGAAAAATTATGCTTTAAATAAACGTGAAATATATTTAGTTCGTACCCGCTTGCGCTTTACTAAGATATATTTTCATTTTTTCCCACGTCCTCGGCCCGACTTTCCCGTCCGGCTTTAAGTTATTTTGTGCCTGAAAATCGACTACGGCCTTTTTGGTCTTTGAGCCTAAAATTCCGTCAATTTTTCCCTCGTAAAGGTTGGCATTTTTTAGAGCTATCTGGATCTCCCTTATCGTCGGCTTAGTGCTCGTTGCGACAGGTTTTGATTCCTGCACGAACACTTCCACGGATTCTATTCTTGATTCCACCGGCTCAGGCAGTTCGAGAGACTTGTTTCTCGGCTCGATTTCTGTGCCTCTTGTTATAGGCAGCGCCTCTACTTCTATAGCCATTTCCTCAAAACCACTTGACATACTTGCTTCTTTGTCTCTTTTGCCGCAGCCTGTTACAACAAATAGAAGAGCGATCAATAAAACTAAAAATCTTGTCATATTCTCTATCCTCCTTTTGGGATAAAATCGGTTTTGTAATTAAAATAGTACAGAATAGGAAGATTATACAAAAAAAAGGGCAAAATGTCAAGCGGAGCCCTTCGGTCCCATTCTACACCACAAAAAGGTTCTTACTTGAAAAGATGGGTTCAGTGGTAAGGTTTACGCCTAATCTTCTCAGGCCGGTCTCATCCCCCGGGGTAGGAATATGCGTCATATGGACTTCGCAGCCCCGCAGTTCTTTCAGCTTCTCCATGGCTATTTGGGCAGTCGGATTGGTGGCGGCGCTTATGCTAAGCGCTATCAATGTCTCTTCTAAGTCGAGGTTAACGGCCTTCGAATTTAAAATATTTCTCTTAAGGTTGCCGACGGACTCTATTATAGCAGGAGACAACAGGTGTATCTTGTCCGGTATCTCGGCCAATTCTTTTATGGCATTTAAAACAAGGCTCGATGCGGCGTGCATGAGAGGTGAATTTTTGCCCGTCACTACAGAGCCGTCTTTTAATTCTATGGCAGCGCCGCAGAATACGCCTTCATTTCCTTTGTTTTTGTCTTCCGCCTCATTCCGCGCTTTTTTAGATGAGCCGACCACTAATCTATCGTCAGGCTTAATGTCGAGCTCCTTCATCAAGATTTCTACCCTCTCTACTGTCTCTTTATCCACGAATCCCATAATGTATTCGCAGCCGTATCTGAAATGACGCCTGATTATCTCCTGTTTTGCCGCATCTTTTACGGCCCCGTCATTTATTATGCCAAAACCGGCGCGGTTTACGCCCATATCCGTCGGAGATTTATAAGATAATTCGCCGGTCATTATCCTGTCCAATATTCTCTTCAATACCGGGAATACCTCAACATCTCGGTTATAGTTGATGGCGGTCTTTCGGTATGCTTCCAAATGAAAAGGATCTATGAGGTTAAAATCTCTTATGTCGGCAGTTGCCGCTTCATACGCCACATTTACAGGGTGCTTAAGCGGGAGGTTCCATATGGGGAAAGTTTCAAATTTTGCGTATCCCGATTTTACGCCCCCTTTGTGTTCATGATATAGCTGCGAAAGGCATGTAGCTAATTTTCCGCTTCCGGGGCCGGGGGCGGTCACCACCACTAGAGGATTCTTCGTCTTTATATATTCATTGGCTCCGTAGCCTTCTTCGCTCACTATCAGATCTATGTCAGTAGGATATCCCTTTGTAAAACGGTGGGTGTAGACTTTTATATTATTGCGCTCAAGTTTATTTTTAAATATCCTTGCCGCCGGTTGATTTTCGAAACGGGTTATTACTACTGCCAATATATCTATGCCCCACTCCCTCAGATCATCTATCAATTTAAACACATCTACATCATAGGTAATACCAAAATCCGCCCTTACTTTCCTTCTCTCAATGTCACCGGCATATATGCACAATATTATGTCGGCCTTGTCCTTCAATTTTTGCAATAGCCGCATCTTTACATTCGGGTCAAACCCGGGCAATACCCTCGCCGCGTGATAATCAAAAATGATCTTTCCGCCGAATTCCAGGTATAGTTTATTGTCGAATTTCTTTACTCTTTCAAGAATCGCGGCGGTCTGTTCCTTAAGGTACTTTTCGTTATCAAATCCTGCTTTTTTGAGTGCCATTTTACCTTTTTGCGAAGATATTTTTTAAGGAAGATATAAGATTATATCCTCCCTTCGGCTCCGCCAGTTCTTTATGATAATCCTGCAATGACTTCGGCACAACTTTACTCTTCTTCATCGCTTCTATGCCTTCGACGCTTGCTTCCGCGGCTGTCAACGTCGTGATGTAGGGGATCTTATGCTGTATGGCCATCATACGTATATAGCTGTCGTCGTATTTGCCGCTTCTTCCGACAGGCGTATTTATTATGAGATGGATCTCCTTATTCTTTATCATGTCCGCTATGTTTGGCCTGCCTTCATGCAGTTTCTTTACCGTATCGTTTTCCACGCCTTTTTCCCTTAGGAACTCACTTGTCCCTTCCGTGGAATAGATTTTAAAACCGAGTTTCTTTATGCGTTTTGCTATCGGCAAGAGGTGGGTTTTGTCTTTATCGGCTACCGTCAAAAGCACATTGCCTTCGAGCGGCAGCTTCGATCCGGAGGCCTCCTCCGCCTTGTAAAAAGCGAGCCCGAAGGTGTCCGCCATACCCATGACCTCGCCAGTCGCCCTCATTTCGGGCCCCAACACAGGATCGACTTCGGGAAACATATTGAACGGAAAGACCGCTTCTTTAACACCGACATAAGGAAGTTTATGCACTTTTAGCTCGGGAAAATCTTTCAGTTTTTTACCGAGTATCATCTGCGTGGCTATCCTCGCTATCGGTGAGCCCGTCATCTTAGAAACAACGGGAACGGTCCTTGACGCCCTGGGATTCGCCTCAAGAATATACACTTTATTGTCGCATATCGCGTATTGTATATTGATAAGCCCCACAACTTTCAGCTCTTTGGCTATAGCCGCGGTATATTTTTCTATTGTCTTCAAATGCTCTTCTTTGATCGTCCTCGGCGGAATAGCGCAGGCGGAATCTCCCGAATGAATGCCGGCCAATTCTATGTGTTCCATGACGGCCGCTATGAATGTTTCGTTTCCGTCGCAAAGAGCATCGACTTCGGCCTCTACGGCCTGTTCCAAAAATCTGTCTATGAGCATCGGGTGTTCGGGGCTGACTTTGATGGCCTCTACGGCATATTTGCGCAGCATATCTTCGTCGAAGATCACTTCCATGCCGCGTCCGCCCAGGACATAAGACGGCCTTACCATAAGCGGGTAGCCGATCTTTTTTGCGATCACTATTGCTTCATCCAGCGATCTGGCAGTCCCGCTCTCCGGCTGAGGTATGCCCATCTCTATCATCTTTTTGCGGAATAGCTCCCTGTCTTCCGCAAACGCAATGCTTTCCGTGCTTGTCCCGAGAATTTTGACGCCGTTATCTTTTAATTCCTGCGCAATATTTAACGGCGTTTGCCCGCCGAACTGGACTATCGCGCCTTCGGGTTTTTCTTTCTCGTAAATCGCAAGGACATCTTCCACTGTCACAGGTTCGAAATAGAGCTTGTTTGAAGTGTCATAATCCGTCGAGACCGTCTCGGGATTGCAGTTCACCATAATAGATTCATAGCCTTCATCACGGAGCGCGAACGCCGCGTGAACGCAGGTATAGTCGAATTCAATCCCCTGTCCGATCCTGTTCGGTCCGCCGCCCAAGATCATGATCTTCTTCTTTGCGGAAACTGGAACGGCATCTTTTCCGCTATATGTCGAGTAGTAATAAGCCGCATCTTTTACGCCGCTTACGGGCACGGCTTCGTATGCGCTATATTTACCGATTTTGATCCTTTTTTCCCTAACCGCCTTTTCCGATACATCGAATAGCCCGGCCAGGTATTTATCGGAAAAACCCCATTCCTTCGCCTTTATCAGCAAACCATTCGGGAAATTATTCCATTTATAAGCAAGGATCTCTTCCTCGAAATCAACCAATTCCTTCATCTCTTTTATGAACCATGTGCCGATATGCGTCATTTTGTATAAATCTTCAACGGATATCCCCTTGCGCAGCGCTTCGTACATCAAAAATATACGCTCGCTTGAAGGAGACGCAAGCCTTTCCTTAAGTTCGTCAACGGAAAGTGTTTTAAAGTCCTTGACGCCCAGGCCATAGCGCTTGATTTCCAGAGAGCGTATGGCTTTCTGGAAGGCCTCTTTAAAGGTCTTCCCTATACTCATAACCTCGCCTACGGCTTTCATCTGCGTGCCAAGAATATCTTTTGCCTGCGCAAACTTTTCAAAAGCCCATCGCGCAAATTTTATGACTACGTACTCGCCCCACGGCTCATATTTCTCGAGCGTGCCCTTTCTCCAGTACGGTATCTCATCCATGGTAAGTCCCGCGGCAAGTTTCGTGGAAATACGCGCTATCGGAAATCCGGTCGCTTTTGAAGCCAGGGCCGAAGAGCGGGAAGTCCTTGGATTAATTTCAATGGCTACCAGCCTGTCATCCTCCAGATTATGGGCAAACTGAATATTCGTGCCGCCTATTACGCCGATTGCTTCGACGATCTTATAGGAAATGTCCTGCATTCTCTTCTGCAGTTTTTCCGGCACCGTCAACATGGGGGCGACGCAAAAACTGTCGCCTGTATGGACGCCCATAGGATCGATATTCTCGATAAAACAGACTGTTATCATATGGTTTTTCGCGTCTCTTACCACCTCAAGCTCAAGTTCCTCCCATCCCAAAACAGATTCTTCCAGGAGAATCTGATGTATCAAACTCGCGGCAAGGCCCCGGCTTGTGATAGTCCTGAGCTCTTCCACGTTATAAGCTATACCCCCGCCCGTTCCACCGAGGGTATAAGCGGGCCTAATGACTACCGGATATTTTAAACGTTCGGCTATAGCTTCGGCCTCTTCTACGGAATAACACGGCTCGGACTTGGGAATAGAAACGCCAAGCTTATTCATAGTATCTTTGAACGCGATCCTGTCTTCGCCGCGTTCAATAGCGTCTGCCTTGACACCTATGATCTCCACATTATATTTGGACAGGACCCCTGCTTTATAAAGAGCGGATGCCAGGTTTAGGCCTGTTTGTCCGCCTAAATTCGGCAAAAGCGCATCCGGCCTCTCTTTTTCTATGATCTTCTCGACGCTCTCGACGGTAAGTGGCTCTATGTATGTTTTGTCAGCCGTTCCCGGATCTGTCATGATCGTGGCGGGATTTGAATTGACAAGCACTACCTCATACCCCTCTTCTTTGAGCGCCTTGCATGCCTGCGTACCCGAATAGTCAAATTCGCAGGCCTGTCCTATAATAATAGGCCCGGAGCCTATTATAAGTACTTTGTGAATATCATTTCGTCTCGGCATATTTACACCAACCCTTGTTCCAGCATGGCATCTGCAACTTTTACAAACCCCGCGATATTAGCGCCGTTTACGTAGTTTATGTATTTACCTTCTTTACCATATTTAACGCACTGTTCGTGAATGGCTATCATTATGTTATGCAGCCTCTTATCCACTTCTTCGCGCGTCCATGAATATCGCATGCTATTCTGCGACATCTCGAGCCCTGAAGTAGCAACGCCGCCGGCGTTGGCAGCTTTACCGGGCCCATATAGTATCTTGGCCTTTTGGAACACCTCTATGCCCTCGGGAGTCGTGGGCATGTTTGCCCCTTCGCCGATTGCTACGCATCCGTTTTTGACAAGCGTCTTTGCGTCCTCGCCGCTTATTTCATTTTGAGTAGCGCTCGGAAAGGCAGTATCGCATTTCACTCCCCAAGGGCCTTTATTTTCGTAATACTTGCAGCCAAACTTATCCGCATATTCTTTTATTCTGCCCCTTTTGACATTCTTAAGCTCCATCACGAACTTCAGCCCCTTTTCATCTATGCCGCCCTCGTCGTAAATGAAACCGCCCGAATCTGAAAGCGTCACAGGTTTTGCGCCCAACTCTAACAATTTCTCAACGGTATATTGCGCGACATTTCCCGAGCCTGACACAGTGCAGACTTTTCCTTTAAAAGATTCACCCCTTGCCTTAAGCATCTCTTCCACAAAATATACGCAGCCATAACCTGTGGCCTCCGGCCTTATCAGGCTGCCGCCCCAATTGAGGCCTTTTCCGGTAAGCACTCCGGTGAATTCATTACGCAATCTCTTGTATTGGCCGAAGAGATACCCTATTTCGCGGCCGCCCACTCCTATATCTCCGGCGGGAACATCCGTGTCAGGGCCGATATGCCTGAATAGTTCCGTCATAAAACTCTGGCAGAAGCGCATAACTTCATTGTCGGATTTTCCCTTGGGGTCAAAATCCGAACCGCCTTTGCCGCCGCCCATAGGTAGAGTAGTGAGACTGTTCTTAAATACCTGTTCGAACGCGAGGAACTTAAGTATGCCGAGATTGACGCTCGGGTGAAAGCGCAGGCCTCCTTTATACGGCCCTATAGCGCTGCTCATCTCGATGCGGAAACCGCGGTTCACCTGTATCTCTCCTCTATCATCCAACCACGGAACGCGGAACATAATGACCCTCTCCGGCTCTACGATTCTCTCAAGTATCTTGGCCTTCTGGTACTT
Organism: Candidatus Omnitrophota bacterium; assembly: GCA_018894435.1. Classification (NCBI taxonomy): domain Bacteria; kingdom Pseudomonadati; phylum Candidatus Omnitrophota; species Candidatus Omnitrophota bacterium. The sequence goes on from JAHIPI010000054.1 coordinate 9,122, forward strand.
GGTATTTTTCTCTATATGCGGCATTATAGAAGTAACAACCTCTTCCACCGCCTGGTGAAATTCGATTTCACCGGGATTTTTTGCTGTAAGTTTTGCCATGAATTCTTTTACTTTCGAATGTGACATTTCAGTTCTCCTTGCTTAATTTTTGTGCACGCCAAAACATAAAAATAGACGCTCCGCCTTTCTTTGAAAGGCCCTGGAACGTCTTTGTTCTTTCCTGACACAGCATTGTATCAAACCTAGTTTGCAAGAAATTATATCGTATCTAAACCGTTTAGTCAAGTACTTTTTACGACACTATCCGATTTCAGATTCTATCTTTTTTATTAAACTGCCCGTTTCCTTAATAAGAGCGGCAGGGATCATCTTCAAAAGTTCCATATCTCTCTTCACTGTCCTGAGCGTGCCTAAAAGCCTCTTCAAGGTAGTGATCTTTTTTTTCCTTCTTGCCTCTTCCGGCTCCAGTTCCTCCCTGTCCCTGATCAGCGCCGTAAGGTCTTTTTTTATCTCTCTTGCGTCCTGGCCCTTTTCAAAGACCTTCTTCTTCAACTGGGTATAGTCGCCTGCGTCGAGCGTCTTTTTATTCCTGGCAAGCCTGAGTACATTGACCGCATCACAACTCGGTATTGAAGCAACCTCCTCTGATTTGGCATAATCCTTTTCCAGATATTCCGGCTCTTCTTTTTCCAAAAAATAATAGGACCTCAAAAGTTTCATCGCAGTCTGCTTCTTTATGCCTATCTCTTTGGCGGTATACGCCTCAAACGTCAGATACCCCCATTCCTTATACAACTTATCTTTCCATACCGAATAAAGCGCCTGGCCCAGCGATATCCAGGATATCTTGAAGTTTTTCACTTTCTCAAGGATCTGGTAGCGTAGAGAATTTTCATCCATATCCTGCATTCTTTGCTCTATTTTTTCTATCGATTTGGTTCTTAGCATATATTCACTTTCTTATCGGCCCCCTCGACGCACTTCGTTTGCTCGGGGTTGACCCTGAGCGTAGTCGAACGGGTCAATGCGCCTTGCCGAGTTCTTCATTCAACATGATAGCTTCCGCTATTTCGCGCATGCTGCGCCTTTTGTCCATGCTGTATCTTCTTATTCTTTGATATGCCTCTTCCTCGCTAAGCGCCTCTTTCTTCATGAGAATGCCCTTTGCCCTTTCTACGATCTTGCGCGATTCCAGCTCTTCCCTTATAACATTCGATTCGACGATGAGCCTGAAATTCTCTATGACTATAGCGGCCTGATTAGCGATAGATTTCAATACATTTATTTCGTTATGGCTGAAGCGGTGTGGTTTTGGCGTATAACAATTAAGAACGCCTATTACCTTCTTTTTTGAGAAAAGAGGTACACTTAATAATGAACATAGATTTTCGTGAACGGCTATTTCCCTCGACTTATAACGCTTATCCTTGCGCACATCCAGGACAGTTATCGGCTTTCCTTCCCTGGCTACCTTTCCGGCAACGCCTTCGCCCAATTTTATATTCGCCTTCTTATTATACTCTTCGCTCACGGACTGGGTCGCTTTGACGCTAAGTTCCCTGCCGGATTTATCCAAGAGGAGGATCGAGCAGATATTGGAGCCCATCACTTCGGCCGTCACCGCAACTATAAGCTTCAATATGTCTTCCAAATATAGATCCGAAGTGATAGCTTCGCTTATCTTTGCCAGCGCCTGTATTACTTTAGCGCCTGAGTTCTCTTTATTTTTAGCGCTCATCTCATTCTTCTTTCTTAAGTTCAACGTGCACTTTGTCCGGTACCAGCCTGTATTGAGACCCTGTCAGTCCGTCCACTGCCCAGCCGACAGGCCCCCATATGAATATATTACCGGCCGCTGCGCTGCCAATGGCGCGTGAAAGCGCGACCTTCTCTTCTTTATACCCTTCTTTTGTAATGACCACGGTATGGTTAAACGGCGTCTTGAGTTTTATCTTCATCGGTGTAGTGCCGACGGCTTCACCGTCGATTTCTACCGTGGCGCCCTGCGGGTCGGATGAAATCTCTATTCTCTGCTTTGTCCCCTGCACAATAGTGGCACAACCTGCTGCGGAAAAGATAAGTAGAAGTACTAAAATATAACTTATGGACTTACGCATAACAGATATTGTAAATCACGCCGGGGTTATGGTCAAGGTTTAATTGCACTCCTTTTCGTTTGACAAAAGCCCGGCTTTAATTATAATAGCAGCATGATAAAGATAGGCTCTGCGCGGATCAATACCAATATATTTCTGGCGCCGCTTTCCGGGTGCTCGGATCTGGCGTTCCGACTGATAGCCCGCGAGGAGGGCGCTAAATTCTGCTTTTTTGAGATGGTCGATGCAAACGCGCTCATCCGTAATTATGAAAAGACGCTCCGCATGCTTAAGACCACAAAAAAAGACAGCCCTATAGCGGGGCAGCTTTTGGGAGCCGATCCTGATCTTATGGTTGACGCGGCTCAAAAACTCGTAAGCATACGGGATGTATCGTTTCTCGATATAAACAGCGCGTGCCCTGTAAGAAAAGTAGTAAGTAAAGGCGCAGGCGCGCGTCTTTTGGAAAAACCCGAAACACTCTTCAAAATATTAAAAAAACTCTCGTCATCGCTTAATATCCCTGTCACTGTAAAGATCCGGACAGGGTACAATAGAACGGATATAAAAAATATAGCCGAAATCGCTATGGGGTGCGAACAGCACGGCGCCGGCGCCATATTTGTGCACGGGAGAACCCGCGCGCAGGGATATTCCGGAGAAATCAACTATGAGGCTATAAAAAAGATAAAAGAGGCTGTCGAGATACCTGTCTTCGGCTCGGGTAATATTTTTACGCCGGAGCTTGCGAAAAAGATGTTTGATGAAACAAGTTGCGATGGTATTACTGTGGCGAGAGGGAGCTTTGGCAATCCCTGGATATTCAAAAATATAGAAAATTATCTAAAATCCGGCTCCGTCCTGCCGGAGCCGGATTTCTTGATCAGAAAAAAAGTGCTCAAGAAACATCTGGCTTATACAGACAAATACCGCCATTCTATCCCATCGGCCGAGATAGGCTTTATGAGAAAAGTGGCTATATGGTATATGAAAGGCTTTCCTTACGCCGCAAATACACGGAACGAGATAACAAGAACAAAGACTTATCCCGATCTTATTAAGCTAATAGACGAATTATAGCTTTATTCGTACGCTTCGTGGCCTACTATGCCTCTCATGCCTACGCCGGTAGTTTTCCTCTGTATCTTCAACTCTTCAGGGCTAAGAGGCGGTGCCTCCTCTTTTGGCGCTGTGCGCCCTTCCCAGCTTGGCAAGTGAGACGTAAGCCAATTTGCTACATTATTCAAAGCCGGGCCGCTGCTTTCGGCGCCGGCGCCCCTTGTTTCTCCCTGATCGGCAAGTGCAATTCCGGCTACAGAGAGAAACATCAGAATTACAACAAACGCTATTACCTTCTTCATGCATACCTCCGAATTTTTGTGTACAAAAATTCGTCCTGAGAACGCGACGAATAGGAGCGTTCGTAGGACTACCTTTTGCCCCTGGTTATTTAAACACAAATCCCGTTTGGCTGGACCAGAAGAGAAGATCCAGCTCCTCCATCGGAATCTTGACTTTTTTGGAAAAATTTCGCATCGCGTCTTCCATATTTATATAATTGCCTTTTGTCACAGACGCCGGGATTTTTCTTATAGCCCCGTATCTTTTCATATTCTTAAGGATATGCCTGTCTATTATGGCCATATCTTTGCCAAGCCCTATATTTCTTAAAAAATGGCTCGCTTCCTTATAACCCAGGCCTTTTATATTTCTCACAAGCCATTCCCGCGCTTTAAAGGTGTCCTTTGTATCCAATTTATTTTTAATATTTAACTTCCCGCCGAGCCCTAAAAGTTCTCTCGCGCCTACCAGATACTCCGCTTTCTTATTATGAAACCTGACATTCCCTCTCAATATCTCTTTTATGATATTCTTGCTGCCCCGAAACAATAGGCCCGAACACTTAAGCTCTTTTACCGCTTTATCGCAATAAACAGCCTTTGATTGCGGAGTCAACAGACAAAAACACAATTCTGAAAATATATCTTCGTCCTTTGCCCCTCGGAAAGCGCTAAATTCCTTTAGCCGTCTTTTTATCTCGTTCTTTCTCTTTTTATATTCCGACACGAGTCTCTTCATCTACCACCTATTGCGCATCAGATATCTGAATGCCGAAAGCGCCGCTTTTGCCCCCTCCCCGGCTGCTATTATTATCTGTTTCTCCGGCACATCCGTTACATCGCCCGCCGCAAAGATTCCCGGAATATTTGTTTCGTTGCGAGAGTTCACCTTTATCTCTCCCAGATTATTCTTTTCTATGTCCTTTGCAAAATCGGAATTAGGAGTAAGCCCTGCCTCTACAAAGACACCTTCGACTGCTATTGTCTTCTCCTCTCTGCCCTTTTGCCTGACTTTTAAGGCTGTAACCATACCTTTTCCTATAATAGCGCTGACGGCAGTATTGCTCATCACGGATACATTTTTACTTGAGGCGGCCTTCTCGCGCATAATAGCATCTCCGCCGAGCGAGGGATTTATATCGATAAGATAAACATGGTTGGCTATTTTGACTAACTGAAGCGCCGCGTCAAGGGCAGAATTTCCGCCGCCGATCACCGCGACGTTTTTTCCGGAAAATAACGGGCCGTCGCACGTTGCGCAATAAGTGAGGCCTTTATTTTTGAATTCTTTTTCACCCGGCACTCCAAGCTCTCTGGATCTTTTCCCGGAGGCTATTATCGCTGTCTTTGCTTCGTAGGAACCTTTGTCGGTTTTTACCCTTGTAATATTGCCGGATTTTTCAAGAACTACCGCGCCCTCTCCCTCCTTGACGCTTATATCATATTTGCGCATATGTTCTTCAAACTTCTCTGCCAGGTCCGGGCCGGTAATAAATTGATAGCCCGTATAATTCTCTATATCTCCGCTCCAGGCCGCCTGCCCGCCAATATCTTTCGTTATAACGAGAGCGTTTAATCTTTTGCGCGCGGCGTACACACTGGCGGTAATGCCCGCGGGACCTGCGCCTACAATAACTATATCAAACATAACGCACCTTAAATGGTGTAAGTTATATACCCAATGCTTCTCTTATCTTTGTTTTATCAAACCCGGCGATGATCTCGCCCTCTATATCAAGGACCGGAACACCCATCTGGCCGGATTTATTCATCATCTCCTGAGCTTTATCCTGTTTTAATGATACATCTATATCCTCATACGCTATATTGTTATCTTTTAAAAATTGCTTGGCTCTTATGCAGAAAGGGCAGGTCGGTGTGCTGTATATCTTTACGTTCTTTGCCATAATATCACCCCTCTTGGTTAAATATTATTCCTTAGCTTCAACAGTTTGAATAAGTGCGTGTTTTCCTGTTCGACCAGTTTTTCAACAATATCCGCTTGAATTTCCGGTACCGCCTTTTTCATGCCTTCATAGAATATAATAGATTCTTTTTCAAACTTTATTCCAAGATCTATAGCTTCTTTGTCATTTGTGATTTTTTTGGCCGCTTCTTTACCCTTATCAGTCTGGGTAAATACATATTCTCCGGCAAGCATCGTCATATATGCAAAATATTCGCCGGCATAGGTTTCCGGAGGCTCGTATTCTTTAACCGATTCTAATATCTTCTGAAATACGGCTATGTGCTTCTCTTCTTCTCCTTCAAGAAATTTAAATACATCTTTCGCCTTAGCATCTTGGGCCTTCGCCGCCAAGGTATTATAGAAATCCCTGCCGTTACGCTCTATCTCGATGCCAAAACCTACTATTTCGCTGCCTGAAAATACATTAGCCATTGCGCAAGCTCCTGGTTAAATCTTCCCCCAATTTATATGCTTTTTCTAAAAGGTCCGGGTGTTTTAATATATCGGCCTTAGCGTCGATTCCCGTAAAATAAAGTTCTTTTTTATATTCTATATTTAAAGTCGCAAAAAGATTTTTGACTATAGCCTTTGCGTTCTCGAAAAAATCTTGCCTCTCAGACGCCGCTACGGCGATAAAAGCGCCTATTCTTTTTTCCCCAAAAGCGTCTTTCTTCAGTATATGCTTTGCTCTCCAGGCGCATTGAAAGCGGTCTATCATCATCTTTGCCTGGCCGCTGATACTGCCGAAAAATATAGGGGAAGCCAATATAACAACATCTGCCTCCTTGAATTTCCTATACACTACTCCCATGTCATCTTTGAAATTGCAGTTGCCGTTATTATCCGGCTCTTCACATTCCTGGCAATACTGTAATCGGAGGCCATTCAAAAATATCTTATCGGTGTCCGCGCCGTTATCTTTGGCGGCTTCCAGGATCTTGTCTATAATAATATCAGTATTCCCGCCTTTTCGCGGGCTGGCGTTTATGCCCAGCACTTTTGCGACACCGGAAGTCTTCATCATTTTCAGTCCGCCTTCGCTGAAATTGCCTGCCTAGCGGCAAGGCCGCTGGCTTCCGCGTTCAGCTTCGGCGGATTTCCGCTTAGCCAAAGCGAAAGAAAAGTGGCGCTTCAATAATTCTCGCACATCACTTCGTAATAAGCCTCGGGATGCGCGCAAGCAGGGCATTCTTTTGGCGCGTCTTTACCTTCGTGGATATAACCGCAATTGCGGCATTTCCACTTAACCACCGCATCCTTTTTGAACACCTTCGCTTCCTTAATATTACTTAGCAGCTTTTTGTATCTCTTTTCGTGTTCTACTTCGACTTCGGCTATCTCTTTAAACTGTTTGGCAACTTCTTCAAATCCCTCTTTGCGCGCGACCTCTTCGGCTTCCTTATAAAGTTTGGTCCATTCAAGATGCTCCCCTGCGGCAGCAGCGGCCAAATTGGTTGGGGTTTCACCTATCACACCGGCGGGATAGGACGCCGTTATCTCTACTTCGCCACCCTCCAAAAGCTTAAAGAATCTCTTTGCGTGCTCTTTTTCATTATCCGCGGTCTCCAAAAATATAGCGGATATCTGTTCGTAACCCGCCTTCTTTGCCACGCTGGCAAAATAGGTATAGCGGTTTCTCGCCTGCGATTCTCCGGCGAACGAAGCCAAAAGATTCTTTTCTGTCTGCGTACCTTTTATACTTTTCATAATCCGCTCCTTGCCCGCCTGAGGCGGGCTTTTCAAATATACTGTTATTTTATATGTGAAGGTGTAAGACTCACTATTTCACTGACCTTCACGGAAATCATATATTCCGGTTTGGGAAAAAGGGATTCGGGATGACGAGTGTGCCCTTTAACGGATTCATCCTTTATATTTTTAAGAAGCCGGTGCGTAATACGCCCCGCTAATCTTTTTTCCCAAGCTTTTATAATCCGGGGAGTAAGCAATTTCTTGTCCACTATGGCCGCTATGCCTTTAAGACAATAGCCCACGAATTTATGTTCATCTACAGCCGTTATGCTTATATTAGGATTGCGCTTTAAGTTAGCCAGCGTATTTTTTCTGTAAAGATCAAGTATATAGACGGTGCCCTTTTCGTCTATATCTACTATGCCTTTACAGGAATTATGCGGCGTGTTATCGCTGTCAACGGTAGAGACGATGACAAACGGTTGTCTTCGGAAAAATTGGACTATTTCAGGGGGCAGTGCTTTCATATGCATTTCTATTTTCGCAGATTTTTTAGAAAATTACCATTAAATTATTATAATTGCGCGGGCAGTTTAGTGTCTTACCCGGGACCTGCTACCGCAGCCTTCTTTACAATGCGCTACCTGCCTGAGCATCCATTTCCTTATGAACATGCTATCACCCCCCTCTATATTCTTAGGCCCTCCAGGTCCTTTTCCGCCATCGGCAGGACTCTTATATGGATGGACTTTTTTTCGTTGAAGTCTTTGTGGGCTATTTCTATTTCACTCGATACCGGATCTTTATCGCTATATCTTGCAACTACGGCAGAGGCTTTTATTATATCATCTTTTTCAAGAATCCGCCTGCCCAGCGCAACCGGACCTTTTCTTTTTACGGGATAAAAAAAGACATCGCCTGACCGGGCCAGTTTAAGCAGATTATCATTATCCTCCCTATCCCTGCCTACCGCGAGCCGCGCGTCTTTGGTCAATCTGAAATGCCTGCCCACTCTGAGCAGCCTTATGTCCTGAACAGTTACATCGGGCTTAGAATCTATAAGGTCCCTCAACCTATCTGCGAAGCCTTTATCGGTCAAAAGGCATCCGCCGGCAGGCGTCGGATATTTTGTAATTCCCAGTTCTTTCGCAAGTTCCATCTGAGGTTTTCGCGAGCGGCCTTCTATGTCCATCAGTTTATCTCTCGCCACCCATCCTTTCTCTTCCGGAATCGTGGGCTTCAGCAATTTTGCCGAGAGAGGACGAAGGATAAGCCCTTTCATGCCGCTATCTTTTTCGACTATATCCAGGGCCGGCTTTCTCTGGGACATGGGCCGCTCCCCCAGCACCTCGCCGGTTATGAGAAAAGACGCTCCCGATTCTTTCATATATAGTCCGGCCCTTTTAAACATAAACGCGTGGCAGTCTATGCAAGGGTTCATATTGCGTCCATAGCCGTGTTTCGGATTTTTAACTATTTCAAATAGTTCTTCGCTGACATCGAATACCTTTATAGGTATACCCAGCATGCCTGCGGTAGATGCTATTGGGGTGCCGCCGGCTTTACTGCCGTGGAATACGCTGGCAAAATTAACCCCTTCGACTTCCACGCCTTGCAGCGAAATAATCTTCGCGGCTAACATGCTATCCAAGCCGCCGGACATCAAAGCTATGGCTTTAACCATTGTTACTCCGATGATCTTTTAAGGAAGCCTTTTAATAAGCTCCTCCGCCACTTTTTTTCCAGCCAATAACATGCCGCCGAATATCGGGCCCATCCTGGGGCCTCCGAAAACGGCGTTTGCGCACATACCGCACACATAAAGTCCGGGTGCCACTTCCTTTGAATTTTTAACTATCATATCTTCGGCAACCTCGGCCCACATCGAACCCTCTCCTACTACTTTACCTGTTTTTGTGTTGAGCGGCACTCCGGATTTTTTCTCCGCTATGCGCACGACTTCCGCGGCGTGGCCGGTAGCATCAATTACAAAACGCGCAGCCATAGTAATCGGATCGACGTGCAGATTTGCAATCTCAACTGCGGTCCAATTTAAAACAAGGCCGCATATTTTATTCTTCCTTATCATGACGTCTTCGGCGCTGATCAAGTTGAATATCTTTACGCCTCGTTTGACCGCCTTTGAGCAGATAGTGGATACCGACTCTATGGAATCCGCCATATAGTAGTCTTTCTCATAAAGCCTCGTTTTGACACCAAACTCATCCAGTATCTTTTTGGCCTTCTTTTGAACTACTATTTCGTTAAACATTATGCCGCCGCCCCACATCCCGCCGCCGACAGACAGCTTCCTTTCAAAAATCGCCACCTTTTTGCCTGCCTTTGCCAGATAGTAGCCGCAGCACATGCCGGCCGGCCCTGCCCCGACTATGGCAACATCGACATCAAGCGATTTAATAAGCTTGTTGGTATAAGTTTCTATTATAGCTTTTGAAATCTTTACTTCATCTAATGCCATGTCTCCTCCCCCTTTAATATTGCTTGCTGCTTAAGTTATGTGCTCATTAAAAAACCCTTATGCCGAACATAAGGGTAGGCTCATTTCATTTTCTACTCAGGATACCGCAACTAATGAGATGATATGCTCAAGCCCTTTTCTTATCAACATGACGGCGATGGCAGCCAAAAGAAGATGCATTATCTTTGAGAGCACTTTGGTCCCTCTTTCACCCAAAGCCTTTATGATGAGAGTTGAGGAGTAAAACATCAGGCCGGCCAACGCTACATTACAGAAGATGGATACAGACGCCGCGTAGACGCCGCATTGCTCCGCCACCAATAATGACGTAGTCAAAACTGCCGGGCCGGCTATTAACGGCGTGCCTAACGGCACTGCGCCTACTTCGCCGGCAGGTGTATTGTGTTTCTTGCTGGGATTTACGATATCGATTATCGCTATGCAAAAAAGGATTATGCCGCCGGCTATCATAAAATCGCCTATGGTGATATTGAGGACTTTGAATATCCACTTTCCGAAAAAAACGAAACCGATGGCAAGACAAAGCGCGGTTACGACCGAATGCATGATGATTATGGATTTCTTCTTTTCACTCAATTCTCTGGTCAGGCTCACAAATATAGGCAGGATTCCTATAGCGTCAACCGCGACAAATATGGGAATAAAGGAAAGCCAGAAGATTTTAATCATATATTCTCTCGCTATTTTTGTGGATATTATACCATCCTCTCATATGATTATCAATAGACTTTTTCCTTTATTTTTTGGATACTTCGTGGTATACTTGTAGAAAGTGTAAAACATGACTTACAACTTACGTCGCTATTGCTCCGTAAGTTGTGGTCTCATTGGGAGGACTAAATGCCTGATATGGAATTTTTTGACGTAAAGACGAAAAAAAAGTTTAAAACAGCCGAGTTCAGAGTCGTGGAAAAGAGCGGCCGTAATTTTGCAGTCGCGAAATCCCCCAGCGGGCCGCATGAATGCTGGAGAGTATTAGGAAAAGACGCAGCAGCAAAGCTTAAGGGGTAAGCGCGGGATAAAATATACCTCTTGACGGGCAGAGTTTATTTATTATACATTTAGGACAAAGCGGTTTTCTTGCCATGCATATTTCTCTGCCGTAGTTCACAAGAAGGTAATTGAAATCCAGCCAGTCTTCTTTCGGTACCAAAAGCATCAAATCCTTTTCTATTCTTTCCGGATTTACTTCCTTACTAAACCCAAGCCTTTGTGAAAGCCTTTTGACGTGCGTGTCTACAGCTATACCTTCTGCCTTACCGAATCCGCTTGAAAGCACTATATTCGCGGTTTTGCGCGCAACGCCGGCGAGCATAACGAGCTCTTTCATGGAATCCGGCACGCGGCCGTTATAATCGCGCAAGATCTTTTGCGAAGCGGCTATTATATTCTTTGCCTTATTTCTATAAAAACCGGTTGAGCGTATATCTTTTTCGAGGGATGATCTCCTAGCGCATGCAAAAGCGCTTATCGTATTATACTTTTTGAATAGTCCGGGGGTTATCTTATTTACTCTTTCGTCGGTGCATTGCGCAGAAAGTATTGTGGCAACCAAAAGATGAAACACATTTTTATGCCTAAGGGAGGTCCGCGGGAAAGGGTATTTTTTTCTGAGTATGCGTATGACCGGCTTTATTCTATCTTTTCGGCTTTTCATAAGACCTTGCCATAAGAAAAAGGAGGTCGGAGAGCCTGTTTAAATAGACTATTGCGAAGGGATTTTTAAGGATCTTCTCTCTTTTTAGCGCGACTACTTTTCTTTCGGCCTTTCTTGCCGCAGCTCTTGCGACATCCAGCATAGCTGAAAATGTGTTTTCGCCCGGCAATATAAAAGAACACCTTTTGGATATATATTTCTTTTCCAGTGCCTTTATCAAGGACTCAAGGTACGCTATCTCGTTATTTCCCAGCCTTTTATTGAGCTTATGAATAAAAGATTTCTTAGTGGCCACTTCAGAGCAGGCAACAAATAGATCGTTTTGCACTTTTTCCAGAAGGGCTTTGGCAAATTTATCTTTCGCTACACTCTTCGCCAGGCCCAAGAATGAACAAAGCTCGTCAAGCGCGCCGCAACATTCCATGCGCGGACTGTCTTTTTTGTCCAAACCGCCGAAAAGAAGCGAGGTAACGCCTTTATCGCCTGTTTTTGTGGTTATGCTCATGATTATTATCCGTGTATGGGCTTGCCGAATACTGCCATTGCCCCCTCGCCCGCTATTTCGGAAAGTGTGGGGTGCGCGTGCACCATCTTTGTTATTGCGTCCACGGTAAGGCCCGCGCTCTTGGCTAAGACAAATTCGTGTATTATCTCAGTAGCGCCCTCACCTATTATGTGTACCCCCAATAATTTTCTGGTTTTCTTATCGGCTATTATCTTTACGAATCCGTCGTCTTTTTTTCCTATTACAGCCTTTGCGTTCGCCTTGAAAAAATATTTTGATACCGCTATATCATATCCGCCTTCTTTTGCCTGGATTTCAGTAAGGCCTACGCCGGCTACCTCCGGATCGGAAAAGATCACATGGGGCACATTTTCATAATCTATAGGCTCTACTTTTACGCCGCATATATCCTCAGCGGCTATAATGCCCTCCCGGTATGCCACATGTGCATACATGGGTGTATTTAAGACATCTCCCGCGGCGTATATGCCCTTAACGCTGGTACGCATCTTGCCGTCGCAAGCTATGAAGCCGTCTTTTGTTTTGACACCCGCGTCTTCTAAGCCGAGTCCGTCGATATTTGGTTTCCTGCCGGTAACTACTAATATTTTTTCAAAAGCCGTCTTATCGGCCGGCTCTATCGTTCGGCCGGTAAGGACTTCCATGCCCTTTTTCGCAAGAATCCTCGCAAGCGCTTTTGATACCTCTTCGTCCTCAAAAGGCAATATGCGGGAAAGTGCCTCGATAAGTGTAACTTTGGTTCCAAGCCTGAAAAAGAGGGACGCCAGCTCTACTCCTATAGCACCGGCGCCTACGACCAGCATCGTTTTGGGCAGCTTTTCCAGTTTAATCGCCTCATTACTCGTTATGGACGATTCTCCATCTATGATTACGCCTTGTGGAATATTCGGGCTTGAACCTGTGGCTATAATTATATTATCCGCCTCTATCTTCGCGGATTTTCCGCCATTTTGGGATACATTTATCTTTTTACCGGGAAGCAGCTTTGCCTTACCGCTTATGAATTCTATGCCGTTCTTTTTAAAAAGGCTTTTCAGGCCGCTTTTTAGCGCTGATACTGCTTCCTGCGAGCGAGATACCATTTCTCTTATATCCCGCCCCTTAGAAGCATTGCTTATAAGCGATTTAACGCTCACGCACCCCTCATTCAGGCATACCCCGCCCAAACGCGCTTCGTCGATATCGATTACGCACGGCCTCTTTCCGAGCTGACTGAGCCTTATAGCAGAAACATATCCGCCTGGCCCCGCACCTATTATGGCAACATCGCGCTTTTCGGACATTTACTACCTACATCTCTTTGACAGCCGATTGTATAAGCGGCGTGATGGCCTCGATCTCTTCTTTTGTCATCCGCCCCAGTTTTGCAAATCTCCATTCGCCTTCCGGGCCTACATTTTCGCGAGACAACTGCAGTTTCTTATCTCCGTTATTATATGAAAATACGCCTACAGTTACCCGTGTACCCTCGAATTCCTTCGTCTCGTAAAACACCTTCTTGTCCAGACTTGCATCGTACGGCATTTAAACCTCCTTAAATGAGCCCACAACTTACGGAGCTATTATTTTATCGAATTTGCGACGTAAGTTGTTGGTTTACGTTTTTGCCCGTCAGGGCGAATTTAACCCCGCCCTTTTGGCGATATTCCTGCCATTTAAATTCCCCAAAAGGGCGGGGTAAGTTCGGACTTATAAGTTATGTCGCTCCTGTTTTTCATACAAGGCTCCATAACTTATGTCCTCACTTACTTTTCCCTTACTATTCTATCAAATAAAGACGGAAAATGCTTTGTTAAAAATATAAAACCTCCTGCCATGATGCCCATATTTACTTCGCGTCTTGGCCTTTTGATAAGACCCGATATTGCCTTTGCGACCGCTATCACCTTAAAATTGGTCAAGGCATGATGTTTCACCTTACTGTCAACTTCTATCTTTTTGGAAAAATTGGTTTGCACAGAAGGCGGCCTGATTATAGAGACATTTATATTATATTTGGCGACCTCAAGGCGGAGGCTTTCCATAAAACCTTCCATGCCGTATTTACTGGCGCAATAAAGAGACCTGTAGGGCGCGGGCCCTTTGCCGAGTATGGAGGAGACATTTATTATATGGCCGGACTTTTGTTCGATCATATGCGGCAATATACCATGCGTAACCCTGATGGTGCCTAAAAGGTTTATATTGATCACGTCTTCGGCTTTTTTAATGTCCATATCTTTTACTCTGCCTACATAGCTGATTGCCGCATTATTGATAAGGACGTCCACTTTCCCGTATTTTTTGATTACCTCTTCAACAAGCCGCTTGACATCCGTGTCGTTTGATATATCAGCCACTACGGAAAGGTGTTTTTTTGGGCCTCCAGCCAAGTTATTCAGCACTATTTCCAGCGCTTCTTTTCTGCGCGCCACTAAAACTATAGCGGCATCACATTTAGCCAAAAAAAGTGCCGTTTTGCGCCCTATACCGTCTGAGGCCCCCGTCACTACGACCACCTTATTCGTAAGATCAGCCATCTTTTTTCTCCGTCAATTTATTTATATCGTAAAGACCCATTTTCAGGGTTATCTTGGACGGGTCTGACTGCCAAGGCCACAATGCCGCGTAAAAATATTTACTTTCCGTTTCGTTTTTTGCGTAAAATGACTGCTCGCGTCTTAAACCGCCTATCAGATCCACTACATTCTGCACTTCTTTAGTAAATTTTACGTTCTTTGCCGGCGGCTTAAGCGGCTTACCGAATTCTTTTTCCAGAATAGTGTTGAGTTTTTCCAGGTCTTTAACCATAAATACCGCTTCAAAATACTCATTCGCGTCGGAAGAAGTCCTGACTTCCGGTTCCAAAGCAGCTTTGATCTCATCCACAAGTTTCATTTCGTATCCTTTTTTATATAATTGCCCGGATTTTTATTTAGACGCTAAACCTTATGTTCAGCAGATCGCCGTCTTCGACTATATAATCCTTGCCTTTTACCATAAGCCGGCCGGCTTCCTTTACCTTAGCTTCGCTCCCCAGCTCAATTAAATCCTTATACTTTATGACCTCTGCCCTTATAAATCCCCTCTCCATGTCACTGTGTATGGCGCCGGCCGCCTGCGGGGCAGTGTTATTCTTCCTTATAGTCCATGCTCGTGCTTCACTAGGGCCGCCGGTAAAAAAAGAGACAAGGCCGAGGGCCTTATACAACAGCCTGGTAAGCTTGTCTATGGCCGGCTCATCTATGCCAAGTTCTTTAAGAAACGACTCCCTCTCTTCGGGGGAATCGAGGCCCGCAAGTTCATTTTCTATCTTAGCTGAAACCTGCATTATATACATAGCGGTTTTTTTATACTTCTCTGCCAAGTCCTTAGGCAATATCTCTTTTTTTAAATCATCTTCGCCGGTATTTAGCACCGCAAGCATCGGCTTGAGGGTTATAAACGGATAATTCGTTAAAAATTTCTTGTGCTCGGCCCCTATATCAAGCGAGCAAAGGGGAAGGCCCTTCTCAAGGTGTTCTTTAAACATCGCCAGAAGGATCTTCTCTTTTTCCTGTTCCACTTCGTTCTTTCTCTTTGAGTCTTTATTTATTCTCTCAAGCCTTTTTTCCACAAACTCAAGATCGCTCAGGATTAATTCAACATTTATTGTATCTATATCTCTCGCAGGATTAACGGAACCTTCTATATGATAAATCATCTCATCCTTAAAGGCCCTGACTATATGGCATATGGCATCGGCATCATTAAGATGTTCAAAGAGTATGCCGCTTTTGATGTATTCGCCTTCTATCTTCGGCATAAGTACCGCTTCTATCTGAGCGGGCGTTGTCTTCTTAGGAGAATATACGGCTCGTATCTTATCAAGCCGCGGATCTTTTACGGTTATAATCCCCTTGAAGGGCGACCTCAGTTTTTCCTGTTCGGCCTGCGATAGATCGATGCCCGTAAGAAGTTTAAATATCGTCTTTTTTCCTACCTGTGGTAATCCTATAATGCCTATCTTCATATTTATATTTCCGATTCATTAACACAGATTAGCACAGATCTATGTTCACCACATGCTTACAGATGAGCACAGATATCTGCGATCATCTGTGGCTTCTAATCTGCGGTCATCTGCGCATAAATGTTAAAATATTATTTCACAAAATCCAATAGATCCAAACCTATCTTCTGGAAAAGTTCCTGCAATTTAGCCATCGGGAGGCCCAACACATTATAATACGAACCCTTTATATCGTCAAACACTATAGATCCTATACCTTCTATAGAAAAACCGCCTGCTTTATCGTACGGCCCTAACAACTTGAAATATTTCTCTATGTCCCGGCGCAGGATGCGTTTTATGCGAAGCGCCGTGATGTCGAACCCCGTGGACGACCTTCCGCTTGCTGTGTCTATAAGATGTAATCCCGAATAGACTAAAAGCCTTTTCCCGCTGAAAGAGCGCAGCATCTTTTTTGCCGCATCCTTATCAGCCGGTTTCCCCATAAGCTTTCCTTTGAAAAGAACCATTGTGTCCACACCCAAGATAATACCGGATCTTCTTCCTTTCGCCACCTGTTCGGCCTTTATCCTGGCGTTATGCATAACAAGCGCTTCAGGCCCTCCGGAGGATTTGTGCATTTCACGCACACCGCTCGGTATGACCTTGTGCGATATGCCGCAGGAAGTTAATATTGCGGACCTTCTTTTGGATTGCGATGCCAGTATTATTTTTTTCATGGTTTATATCACTACAAATTATTGCCGCATACGTATCCGGTAGAAAAAGCGGCCTGCATATTATAACCGCCGGTTTTGGCGTCTACATCTATGAGTTCACCGGCGAAAAATAATCCCTTAATCAGTCTTGACTCCATGGTTTTAGGATCTATCTCTTTAGTGTTTACTCCGCCTCTTGTAACTATTGCCTCTTCTATAGGTCTCGTCTTTTTTATCCGAAACCGCAGATCCTTAAGGCCTTTTACGAGGCGCTCTCTTTCTCGCGCGGTTATCTGATTGGCCTTTTTATCCTTTGAAAGGCCGCAATAATCTATAAAGCCCGGTATCATTTTTGCGGGCAGGATCTCTTTTAATATATTTTTTAGAGCCTTATTGGAATTCCCGGCCAACTCTCTTATAAGCCTGTTGTTTAATTTTGACAAGTCGAGCGCCGGTTTAAGGTCTAGTGAGATCTCTACGCAATTTTTCTCTTGAAGGAGGTCATATGCGGGGCCGCTTAAATCTAATATTATGGGCCCGCTTAACCCGAAATGGGTAAAGATCATATCGCCGAAACATTCGGCTATTCTTTCGCCGTCACCGATCACTGCCGCTTTTACGTTATCGAGTGATAATCCCTGCCATGTCCGCGGAAGGGCTGATTCCGTAACCAACGGCACAAGGGCGGGCCTTGGATCAACCAGTTGGTGCCCCAGCCGCTTTGCTGCATCAAAACCAAAGCCTGTCGATCCGGTCTCAGGATAAGAGACGCCGCCCGTGCATATGGCTACTGAAGGTGCGGCATATTCCACACCGCGGGCTAATATCACCTTTTTCGTGCCGCTCTCATCCTGAATTACGTCTTTTACCTCGGCGGCTAAAATAAGGTCTACTCTATTTTCATGGAGATATCTCTTCAGAGCATCCAATATATCTTTTGATCTCCCCGATTCCGGAAAGACCCTTTTACCGCGCTCCACCTTAAGCACCACGCCGCGCGCTTTAAAAAAATCGATTAATTCGGTGTTAAATATTTCAGAAAATGCATTCCTTAAAAATTTTCCGCTTCTGCCAAAATTGGCTATATGCTCATCTATGCTGCCGGCATTTGTAATGTTAGAGCGGCCGGATCCTGAGATAAGGAGTTTCCTGCCGAGCATATCGTTCTTTTCGACTAACAATACCTTTTTCCCGCGCTCCGCTGCTCTTCCTGAGGCCATCATACCTGCCGGGCCGCCGCCTATTACTATGGCATCATAGGCTGCTTTAACTAACATGGCTTATCCTAAATTCTATTTCAAAACTTACGCTCTTACGCGGTGTTATAGAAAAATGCCAATTAGGCAGTATGACGGAGCCCTGGTAATTCTCTTCGTAGTCCTTTTCGGATTGAGAAACCGTCTTTATGGGAAAGCGCCATAAATCGCACTCTTTAGAAAATGATATTTTTAATCCCATTTCTTTTTCCGTATCGGTAACTTCGGCATTGTCGATCTTTTCTGTGATGCCGCGGGACAAAAGCGACGTATCTTTATCCTTTTTCTTCCCCAGGACATAGGCATACCTGGAAGAATCGGCTTCCGGCATTATAAACGCGGCTTCTGTGCCAAACCAGAATTCTCGCTTCTTTTTTCCTAAATTTGTAATGCTATAAAATACTTTTAATGTCGCGCCATTCAGGATTATCTCTTTTTTAATGCTTACGGGCGCGCCATATGCGGCGCCTTTTCTCTCCATCGTCACCTTTCCATCGCTCGCCTTAAAATCGTAGGAAGAGTCGGTAAAATCACCGGCTTCGGCGTAATCAACACTCTCAAAATCTTCCAATGTCGTTCCTTCTTCAAAGAAGTAGTCTCTAAACATCGCCTTTCTATACCTGTCATAAATTATCTTTCCCGTAAAGCCCTCTATGGCCTTCTCCTTATCGTGGATGCTTACACGTTCCCCGGATCCGACTTCTTTGGCCGCGGTTATATTCCTATGATAGGCCTCCTTGTAGCGCGTCAGGACGTTTAGCAGGTTAAATGCCTTGTCTTTGGAGTCGAGCTCGACTATGCTGCCTCCTTTTGACGGCTTTACGCATGCCCATATATTCTTATTTTGCAGGATAACTTCATCGTGGCCGTCGGCATCAAAATCTACCACTTCCGCTTTGTATACGGCCTTGTCCTTCGTTCGGCCCGCGCGGCATATCTTCTCCGCTTTCAGGATATGCTCGTAAATTGCCTTTCTTAAATGATAAAGATACAGCCCCCCGAAGACGCCGTGCCAATAAGAGCAGTTACACTGCCCCTTGTAAAGTTCGGAGCGCGCCTCCAAAATTTTCGGTGATGAATGCGGGCCTTCGGCAGATTTTTCCACAAGGTCACTTACGTAAAGCATCCTTTTATGCATCTGGTTTGATTCTTCATATTTAACGAGAAAATTGCGGAAAAATCCTCCCCTTATAAACGGGCTGTACCGCTCGTACTTATTTTCTTTTTTGATCTCCTCTTTTATGTCATGAAGCGCCATAGACGCGTCTACGGGAAGGGCCCATTCCAGCATTTCTTCATAAGAAGCGGTGGGAAGATATACCCTGCCTAGCGGACTTTTATCTTTTAGGCATTCCGAAACAGTGCGCGTTACGAGCCAATCGCTATTCTTCGATAATGCGTCCAGAAACCTGACGAGCCATTTATCTTCATAGACCCACTTATGCGTCCCCGGCCATTCGCCGAACTTCTCGGCGTCGTCACCGTAAGTAAATATCACGCCTTCTTTCTTTTGGGCTATGTCTCTCATATACGAGATGGGCTTATCCGGCTCGCTGAATGGTATTACATACCTGAGTTCCCTGTCCGAAGGAAGAACGCGTATTGATCGGCCGTTATTTTCGGATACGAAATAACCGTAAGTATCTTCTTTCCGAAGACCGGCGTATACAAAGTGCATATCATCAAGCACTACGTAATCTATATCGTTTTTAGAAAGCGTGGAAATAAGCTCCGGCTCCCATACCCTTTCGGCTATCCAGGCGCCGCGCGTCTTTACGCCGAAACGCGATCCTATATAGTCGCGCATCATGGATAACTGAGCCGTCCTATCTCTTTCCGGAATTATGGATAATATCGGTTCGTAAAAACCTCCGCCGATTATTTCGACCTGACCTCTTTTTACTAATTTTTTAATTGTCTCAAGTATCTTGGGTGTATTTTTTTCGAACCATTCAAGAAGGCATCCTGAAAAGTGCATGCTGAATTTTAAATCGGGATATTGCGAGACGATATCTAAAAAAGGCTTATAGCACCTGTCGTGAACACGTTTTATTACACTGTCAAAATTCCCGACCGGCTGGTGAAAATGTATTATTAAAAGGAGATCCGCTTTCATCTATTTTGCGCCCATCATCTTTTTGTAAAGCGCGAGGTACTCGCGCGCGGAACGTTTCCAGGAAAAATCTGCGCTCATTCCTCTTAACTGGAGTTCCCGCCACTTCTTTTCATTCTTGAAAAGCTTTAGTGCCTTCTTTATCGCTTCCAGAAAATCGTATGAATCGGCATTATCAAATTTGAATCCGTTGCCGTTTTCTGTATCGGAGGAATAATCTATTATCGTATCATCCAGCCCGCCCGTCGATCTTACTATTGGGACGGTCCCGTATTTCAGGCTGTACATCTGGTTAAGGCCGCAGGGTTCATACCTTGAAGGCATAAGGAACATATCGACGCCCGCCTCTATCAGATGCGCCAATTTATTATCAAATCCAAGGATAACTCCTACCTTGCCGGGGTATTTCTTAGCCAGATTGGCAAAGATCCTTTCATGCTTAGCATCACCTGTCCCTAATAATACAAATCCTGCGCCCTGCTTAATAACCTCATTGACTATGCCGGCCATAAGGTCTATGCCCTTCTGTTCCGCTAGGCGCCCTACATAGCCCAGAAGCGGGCTTTGGGCAGGAAGTGAGAGCTTCATTTGTTTCATCAGTTCCTTTTTGCAATCCGCTTTTTTGTCTATGCTTTCAGGCCCGTAATTTACGGGTATAAGAGTATCGCGCTCCGGATTCCAGTGCTCGTAACCGGCGCCGTTTAAAATACCGTAAAGATCGCTTTTTCTTGTAGTGAGTAATCCTTCCAGCCCGCATCCATACTCCGGGGTCAAGATCTCTCTCGCGTACCTCTTGCTTACCGTGCTAATGGCGTCAGAATACAAAATACCGGATTTCATAAAATTGAGTTTACCGTAAAATTCAAGGGCATATATAGTGAAAAACTCTTCGGGAATGCCTATTTCCTGAAGGACTTCGGGTCCGAAAAGGCCCTGGTATGCGAGATTATGAATAGTAAAAAGAACTTTTGACCTCGTTAAGGGATGCGCCTCGTCAAAATATACATTCTTGTAAAGCGGCACAAGGGCTGTCTGCCAATCGTTAAGATGGATTATATCGGGATGAAACCCAAGATGCACCGACGCGGCCAAAATAGATTTTGAAAAAAAACTGAACCTCTTAGCATTGTCCTCATAATCGCCGCCCGGCGTGCCGTATAAGGCATCCCTGTTAAAATATCCGTCGTGTTCAGTAAAATAGAATTTCACGCCCTTAGATTCATATTCAAGCAGCGAAAAACGCTCGAGCCCGCCAAAAAGGGCAGGTTCATCCACGTCCGCAACTTTTTTCATGTTGATTTTTTTGTCCTTAGTCATCTTGTAAAATGGCGCTATTACGCGGACATCGCAATCCCCCGCATCTAAAAGCGCGTAAGGAAGCGTGCCTGCGACATCGGCCAACCCGCCTGTTTTTGAAAAAGGCACTACTTCTGACGAAGCTATCAATATTTTCATCATGCGCTCCACTCCTCCATTATGTGTTTTTTAGAAGGTATCTTTACCGAAATAAACCTATTTTTGGGCCAAGACTCGGCTATCCCGCCATCCGCTTCCACTAAAATCACGAATTCAAGCTCATCATTTTCTTTTACCTTTAAATCGGTAAACGGAATGGTTACCTCTACGATCTCATCGAAAGAATATCCGAAAAATTCCTTCTTTTCTATTTCTTTACCACTATTATCAAAAACGGTTACAGTCCCGTTTTCTTCCTTCGCAAGAGGTATCGATACATAAACGTGAGACGGCGCCAATATCTTTAATATCAGTTTTATGCGCTCCGCCTCTTTATCGCGCGAATTTACATTCGTATCGATCCTGACATGAAGGTTAGATTCATTGCAGCCGTAATAAAACGCCTTTACAATGCTTTCGCGGCCGAACATCGTGCTTCCTTTTTCGTGCACATTATAAAGCCCCGCCATTTCCCACTCATAGAAGGAATCGATACGGCCGTTTATGCTGGGTGTAAACGTAAGCGTCGGCTCGCGGCGCGGCCTGCCCTTTTCCAGTATTACTATCGGCTCTTTGAGATAGGCCGGTACTGCCTTGCCCATTATTTTGTATACATTCATAAGGTGCATACGAAAAAGATGGTCGAAGACACTGTCATTCTCGGACGTAAAATCATCGCCGTACCACCAGAACCAATCGCTTGATTCGGCGGCGTAGATCTCTTCCCACGCCTGTTTCTTTGGCTTGTCTATTTCGGTAAGCGCCTCTCTTGTCTTGGCCAGTAATTCCCACGCCTTATTTTTTTCACGGCTGCCTATCCATATATGAAAATCATGGTTTATCCAGCTGCCGGCATGTATGGTATTTAATTTTAGCGGGCTTACTTTCTTATTTTTGACGATATCCCTGAATGTGGTCAATTCAATATTTGCCTCTTTCGGCAAAAGGCCGTATATTCCGTTAAGAAATTCTTTTCCGCCGTCCGGAAAATACTCCCAAGGATTTTCCCCGTCAAGCGCTACAGTGACGACATGTTCGCCCGGAAGCGCCTGGACCCAGTCTCTTATATTGCGCATGTGGGTTATAAAATCTGCCACCGCTTTTCCCTGCTCCATTCCGGAATATTGGAAGCTTATATTATTGGATAAGTTCTTATCGCGGAAAAATATATTAAGGCCCGGGTATTTCTGGTGCTCGAAGGGTTTATATATTACTTTCCCTCTCTCAACGTCTTCCCCTTTAAGGGATTCGAGAAGTATCTCTTCATCGGTCGCTATCCATTTCAATCCTACTTCTTTAAATATAGAAAGCGCCCTTTCGTTTACCGATCCCTCGGCAGGCCAGAAGCCCGAGGGCTCGCGGCCGAAAAAGGATTTATACAGTTCTATGGCTTTAGTTACGTGTTCGGCTGCGTCATCCGGATAATTGAAGCCATATGTTCCGTCGCCGCCGCATAATAACGGCAGGATAGGGTGATAGAAAGGCGTGGTGGACACTTCCACCTTCCCCTGATCTTGCAGCCTCTTATAAGACGGGATCACCTTTGCTATAATGCTCTCCTGCTTGAGTATAAGCGCCCTTTTATCTCTTTCCGTAAAATTCGCGCCTTTTTTCTTGAGATTTTTGACCAGCCTGTCCTCTTCCGAGAGGGCGAATCCGCACCAGGCAAGATTATACAGAACCTGTAAATCCCTGTAATCCTGCGCCTTAAAAGAATCCACCATTTTAGAGGCCATATCCTTTGAAGTATGGCGCCCTCTTTTGTCTAAAAGCTCCGTGTACCTTTTTGACTTTAAAACGTGGTTTTCCCAATTGATCATAAAGAAATTTGAAAGGATGTATTCTTTGTCCTGCTTGGTAAGTTTATCAGCGGGTCTCAGAGACAATTCTCTGTGCTTGTCTTTTACGTGTCTCTCGGAAAGGTCTTTTAGCTGGTAAAGAAGGGACGGCGTAAGATTTACCACAGCCTTGGCTTTGGGATTGGACTCTATCGCCCGCATCATATTCCAATAGCCCTTAGTGGCATGCAGCCTTACCCACGGCAGATAATAATGGCTCGTGAGATAATCCTTATAAAGCGGCTGATGCATATGCCATAGGAAAACAACATACAGCGTCTTCATCGGCCTATCCGTTTTTTAATCTACTTTTAATTCCCGCATGAATTTTGCCGCGTCTTCCGGAGGGGTGGGGTTGATATAAAACCCGGAGCCCCATTCAAATCCTGCCGTCTTGACTAAGCGCGGAAAAAGTTCTATATGCCAATGGTAATCCTCTTCTATGGTATGCCAGTATCCGCGCCGCGGGAATCTGTTGGGCGCCGTATGTATAAGATAGTTGTACTCCGGGTCGTCAAGCGCCTTCCCCAATTTCTGAAGCGTGATCTTCATCACGTCTGCCAGAGAAGGGACCTTATTTATGACTTTCTGGTCATAAAAATCTATGCAGTGTTCTTTGGGTAGTATCCATATTTCAAAGGGAAAGCGCGACGCATAAGGGCAGAATGCGATAAACGCGTCGTTTTCGTACACTATTCTTTCTCCTATTTCCGTCTCTTCTTTTATCAAATCGCAAAATACGCACCTTTCCTTAAGCTTGAAGTAAGCTTCAGCGCCCATCAACTCTTCTTTTACGCGCTTAATCGTGACCGGGGTAGCTATAAGCTGATGATGCGGATGAGAAAGCGAGGCACCCGCCGCTACGGAACCTTTATTTTTAAAGACGAGTATATACCTAAGCCTCTTATCATTATGCAGGTCTTTTACCCGTGACTGCAGCACGACGATCCAGTTCTTTATCTCTTCTATGCTCTGATCCTTTGCCTCTCTCCTGTGATCGGTGGTCTCTATAACGACTTCATGGGCGCCGAAACCCGCCATCATATCAAACATGCCCCGTCCCGATTTTTGAAGCGTCACATCTATGCCCAACGCCGGATATTTATTGGGCACTACCCTTACTTTCCACCCCGGCTTATTGGGCTGGGAACCGTACTCGCGTAAAGCGTATATCTCCGGCGGGGTCATATCTTCGTGGCCTACGCAAAAAGGGCATGTAGCCGGGTCTGTTTCGGTAGCGGCTTTTTCTATTTTATAGCTTCCGGGGCGCTTGGCGCGCTCGGTAGCTATTATTACCCACCTGCCTAAAATCGGATCTTTTCTCAATTCTGCCATGGTTCTCTCCTTAAATAATCGTTCCCGGCGCTATTACTGAGTTCTTTTCTATAACAACGATGCCGTCCCTTATGCAGTAATTTTCGCCGTCAAACGTTTTGATCTTCTTCTGGTTCAAGATTTTTGTGCCGTCGCCTATAGCGACATTCTTATCTATGATAGCATTCTTTATAACGCAGTTTTTCCCTATGCCTAAAGATGGCATATTCTTTGACTGCTTTATCTTTACATCATCCAATGTTTCGTAGTAATCACACCCCATGATAATGGAATCTTCTATCAGAGAATTCTCCTCTATCCGGCTTCTAAGGCCTATTATAGAATGTTTTATCGTCGTATTTGAAAGTATTATCGCGCCCTCCGCCACTATACTTTTGACCATATGCGAATCGTTCACTTTTGACGGCGGAAGATATCGTGGCCGTGAAAATATGAGCCAATGCTCGTCAAACATATCAAGCGGGGGAAGATCCTCAGTAAGCGCGAGTGACTCATCATAATATGACTTTATGGTCCCTATATCCTTCCAGTAACCTTTGAATAAAAATGCGTATGTCCTTTTATTAGAAAAGGAACTCGGTATTATCTCTCTTCCGAAATCCTCCGCTTTTGGGCTGCTCCTCAATATATCTACGAGGGCATCTTTATTAAAAAGGTATATGCCCATAGAGCCAAGAAAAAACTCTTTGCCGCGTGCTCCCACCATCATATCCCTGATACCGTCTGCATTGTGCGGCTTCTCCACAAATTTATTGATCCTGTCATTATCGTCTGTACCCATTATGCCCAGCTCATCCACATCTTTGGCGTCGACGGCATTACACGCTATCGTGATCTGGGCGTCCTTTTCTATGTGGAAACGGAGCATCGTCCTGAAGTCCATCTTGTACATGTGGTCGCCGGCCAAAATAAGGACATACTTATATGCGGGGTCATTGAAGTGCTTAAGGCATCTTCTCACGGCATCGGCTGTCCCCTGAAACCAATTGGTATCATCCATAGACTGCTCTGCAGCCATTATGTCTACAAAACCCTTTGAAAACGGATCAAGTTTGTAGGTACGCGATATATGCTTATTAAGCGATTCGGAGTTGAATTGTGTGAGGATGTATATCTTATTGAACCCGGAGTTGAGGCAGTTACTTACCGGGATATCGATCAATCTGTACCTGCCGAAGATCGGGACGGCGGGTTTTGACCTGACTTTTGTAAGAGGGTATAACCGCGTGCCACGGCCTCCTCCCATTACAACGCATAATAAACTCTTCATAAAACCATCCCTTAATAGATGAATAGATATACTGTTTATCGGATAATATAGGTAATATTATATCCTTGGCAGGCAAAAGTCAATGAAATAACATAGTATAAGAAAAGCGAAACATGCGCAAACAAATATATCGCCGTAAGATGTATAAAAACTGCGATTTTTTTCCACTTTGATGTTAAAGGTCTTTGATCCTTCTTTATAGATATTTCCCGTATTTTTATTGTATATGGAATCCTCGATTATGCCTTTTGGGCTTATATAGCAGGAGAACCCGTTATTTGCCGCGCGGATAACGCTCGTCCGGTTCTCCACGGCCCGAAAAACTGATGCCTGGGCATGCTGAAACTGCTCGGAGGATTCCCTAAACCATGCGTCATTGGTGATATTTATCAGAAAATCGGCCCCCTCCATCGCAAAACGCCTTGTCAGTTCCGGAAAGATGTCTTCAAAGCAGATAAGCGCCGCATATTTGTACGGCCTCTCATTTTCTTTCGTTATCTCAAATATAGTAAACTCCTCCCCCTTTGTATAGTTGCCTATTTCCTTATCTATCACGCTTCGAAAAAACGGGATTTCGGATTCAAACGGAATATATTCGCCAAAAGGAACCAGGTGGATCTTGTCATATTGCCGGCGTATAGTACCGTCCGGCGAAAATAAAATGGCGCTATTAAAAAAACAATCTTTCCCTTTCTCGCTCTTATATGTTACCGCTCCAGAAAAAAGCGGCGCATTCGCCTCCTTCATCACCTTTAACAGCCTGATCTGTATATCGCATTCATCTATAAATCCGGGCATAGCCGTCTCCGGCCACACGACGAGATCCACACCGCCTTCCGCCGCCTCTTTTGTAAGTGTTTCATACCTATCCAGGACATAATCCCTATAAGCGGGATCCCATTTCTTAAACTGTTCGATACTTCCCTGCGCGACGGCTAATCTGAGGTTCGTATCAGTTTCGCTCTTTTTAAGAGAAAATGCGCCGTACCCTATATATAGACCCAGAATAATACAAAATATTGTCGCCTGTAATACAAAGGCGCGCTTATTCTCCTTTTTTAA